>SKLM01000156.1 GCA_007123205.1 Thermoflexales bacterium | reverse complement strand
CGGGGTCACAGACCCCTCCGAGCCGGTGGGAAAGCAGCCTGTTCACCCCCGGCTCCCAGCAGGTCCCTCCCGCCCTGGCTCCCAGCAGGTCCGTCCCCCCCCCTGGCTCCCAGCGGGTCCGTTCCCCCGTAGCTCCAAGCGGTTCCGTTCCCCCCTGGCTCTCAGCGGGTCTGTGACCCGCGTTCGCATCCGGAGAGCGCTCAGCAGGCCCGCGCCAGCACCGATTGGAGTCCGGACAGGACCCAGGTCCTCCGCTGTCGGTCGGGGTCACAGACCCCTCCGAGCCGGTGGGAAAGCTGGCCTGTTCCCCCCGGCTCCCAGCGCGATGCCGGTCTAAGACCGGCGTGCAGTCTGTCCCTGCGCAGGGCGGCCAATATCCTCCTCAGGGCCGATCCTAAGCGCCGGCACCCGCATCGAGGATGGTCACCCGGACGGCGGAGAGTGTCCTTGGCGGGCCCGTCTCCGCGGTCGGAAAGCCCACTACCTCGACCCGCATCCCCACCCTGATTTCCTCGAACCGCCCCACGGAGCCATCCGGCCAGCGAACACCCCGGGAGGCGCTCCAGGGAACGTGCCACTGAACGCCCCTCGCGTCCGCGTGCGTCAGGACTCGGGCGCTCGAGGCGCTCTCCACCACTGTGCCTACGACCGTGGCCAGGTCCCGTGAGACCTGCCCCCAGATAGCGTCCCCATCGATGTCGCGGTGGAATATCCGCGCCTGCACTTCCGGCGGGAAGAGCTGCCGGACATCATCGTCGTAGTAGCTCCCGTCGCGCGGCATATAAACCCCCAGAAGGCGCTGCGTTCCGCTCTCCCCGGTCGTCCACGAGAAAACCACCGGCGCGCTCACGGCCGTTCCCCTCGGCGATTGGCAGATGGCCCACGCGTACGTCTCGTCGTCGCTTTCGCCCAGGACCTCCCAGCCGCACGCCCCGGCCGCATCCTGGACGAAGAGGGCCGCCAATTGCGCTTCGGGGTCAAGCGAGTCGTCCAGTCCTTCCACTTCCAGGAGGCTGGAGACGGCTGCGTCGAAGAAGCCCCTGGTGCTCGCATTGTCCGGCCCGTTCACCTTCAGCAGCTGGACATCATGCTCGCTCACAGCCACGAGCCAGTAGACGACATCGTCAGATGGGTCCGTGAGGAGGAACGTCTGGGCCTCTATCCCGGGAGATGGAGGGCCTGCATACAGCCGCTCCCGGGCATGCGATATCCCCCTGTGCACGACACCCTCATACTCACGCTGGGCCTGCCGTGGCGTGTCGAACCGGAAGGCGGTGTTCGCGACGTACACGACCTGGCTCGCGCCATCGACCGTCCTCACCTCCCGTGGGCCCTGCACCCGCAGAGCCTCGATGGTGCCGTCCGCCTCCGCCAGCGCCCCGATCCAATCCTCGGCGTCCACCTCGCCCTCGCGATCCATAGGCCTGGCGACCCAGTCATCGCGCCCGCCCGGCTCCGGAACGGTCCCCGGTAGTTCGTCGGGCCGGATGAGAAGGTCGGCCAGCGGGATCTGCAGGTCCCACGTAAGCTCCCAGGGACCCTGCACCGACACCCGGAAGCTGTCAATGCCCACCTGGTAGCGGCCCGCTGGCAGCGGCCTGTCCATCAAATCCGGGAAGACCACCACGGCCCGGTGCTGCATCTCTACCTCTGGCTGCTTGTCTGCAAAGAATCTTGTCACGTCCAGAACGGTCGCCACCGGCGTCTCGTTGCCCGCCGCTCCCGTCGCCCAGGTCGTGCTGATCGACTGCAGGCGGCAGTCGCCCGGTCGGGGCTGGACGGGCTCAGAGCTGAGCGCGAGCCGCTGGGTCGCGAGACTGAATCCCTCCAGCCGGGCCTCCGTCAGGTGGATGCTGCATCCCGCTGCTTCGAACCTGATGTCCACCTCCCACGGATCGCTCGCGTGCCACGTGAGCGTGTCGTCCCGGCCTTCCGAACACGTCGGCTGAGCGTCCACCTCGAAGCGTGGTTCCAGGTCGATCCCGCGCGGTACCGTCACCTCGAACCCGCTCCGATACGGGATGACCAGCTCCGCCTGGTCCACGTGCAGCGTGACGCGCCGGGCCAGCGGCTGCAGCGGCTCGAAGATCAGGGTCGCCGACCGGTCACCAGTTTCGGAGGGTGTCCTCTCGGTTTCCCAGCCCATGCCTTCAGCCAGCTCGTATCGGATTCCTCGGTCGTCCTTCAGATAAGGCAGCGGCTCATTCCAGCCTCGTCGGACCCGGATATCACCTCCCGCCGGCCCTTGGTCTGCCATCAACCGCACCGCCGTCAGTCGGTCCGTGAGGGTCACGTGGTCGATCGCCAGGGTAACGGGCCCGCGGGTCTGTTGAACGCCCTCCGGTCGGAGGGTGACCGGGGCAACAACCGCGCTCTCATCGGGCCCACCTGGAACGGGCCAACTCAGGTCCCACGGCCCGCGGACCCCGACAGCGGCGAGGTTGACCGTGACGGTGAAGGGGCTATCGGGAAGGGAGCTCCCAGCGACCGTGGGCTTCTGTGCTGGCTCCCCAAAAGATCCACCCTCGGCCTCATAGCTAAGACCCATGGGGGCACGTAGCAATATCCCGGACAGGCGCCGATTCCCCTCCGTCTCGGTATGCGCCTCGAAGGTCAGACGATACTCACGACCTTCTCTGTCGTCCGTCCTCTCCAGATCCACCCCCGTGACGTGGACCGGGAAACCGGCCACGGTGAATTGCTCATTCAGCTCCCAGCTATCACCCGGCTGCGGATTGGGGCCCAGATCGAGGGTGAAAGCCTCGTCGATGGCGACCTCGAAGAAGATCTCGTCGATGGATAGGTGGAGTCGCCGCGCTGATGGGGAGACCGGCGCGAGGGTCCAGGTCCGTTCGTCGGTGCGGTCGACAGACGATGGGAGGGGAGCGGTCTCGCCCTCCCCCAGCCCGCGCCCTTCTGCCACCAGGGGAGGTCCGGCTCCGTGGGCGATGTGGTGATACAGGTGTCCGAGATCGTCGCGAAGGCCCGAGGTGCCATCGTAGGTGTGGAGCTTGGGGTCGCCCCAGGAGGGCTCCGACCAGCCCACCCGGACCTGCAGGGCGGTCACCTCGGGAGTGTGCACCGCCGCCACGACGTCCAGGGTCACACCGGCCCGGCTGTCGCGGGCCCCCGCGGGTACGTAAGGCTCCGGGAACAGGTCGGCGACCAGCTCGCCGGTGACCGGGCGGAGCGCCAGCGGGACCTCCCAGTGCTCCGGTGCCTCACCGGCGCGGGCAAAGGGCAGACCCTCGATGGCGAGAGTGAGACGGTAGATGTCCGCTGGTAGGGGAGGGAAGAGGAGCCGCGTCTCTCGCCGCGGCCACGTCGTCGTCTGCCGGTCGGGGGCCAGGGAGGTTCCGTCGGGGAGCTCAAGGCGCATGTCTGACACGCGCCCCTGCAATGGGAATGGACCGCGGAACACGTCCGTTGAGGGCAAGCCCTCCCCCGTGATCACCACCGTCGTGCCATCGATCTCGGCTAGAACCTGTACCACCCGCAGCGTCACCCCGTCCCGCATCACGGAGACGGGCGCCGTCAGCACCCGGCTCTCCTCCAGATCGACGAATCCGACGCCGGGCACGTAGCCCAGCAGCTGCTGGAGGTCCGCCCAGACGCGCTGAGGGCCGACGGCGAACAAGGTGGCGGCCAGAGCCAGGAGCACGGCGACGCCTACCGTGGCCCAGCGATGTCGAGCCAGCGGCCATCCGATGAAGTCCACGATCTGCTGCTTTACCGGGGGTTGCGGCCCCTTTCGGCGGGCCTCACGTCTATCCAGCGCCATGAGCTCTCGCTCCAGGTCGTCCACGAAATCCGGGGACGGGCCGGGCACCGAGAAGATAGCGCCCAGGCCCTCCTCGATCTCAAGTGAATGGTCCAGCTTCGCTCGCTCGTTCATGCGTCCCCCTCCCATGCCTCCTCCAGCCGGCGCAGCAGCCGGTGGGCCGCCATCTTCACCGCCCCCTCGCTGCGACCCGTGATCTCTCCGATCTCGCGGTACGTGAGCCCACCGGCGAACCGAAGCCGCAGCAGTTCCTGCTTCTCCTCGTCCAACGCCTCCACCAGCCTCGCCAGCTGCTTCATGCGTTCATTCTGCATCACCTCGGTCAGCGCATTCGACCCATCCCGAGCAATCTCCCTGGCTTCGTCCAGGGGCCAGGTGGGACGATCCCGGCGGTAATAGTCGACCAGCCGGCGGTGGGCGATAGTGAACAGCCAGGCTGAGAACGTGCCCTGTTCCCGGTAGCCATCGAGCCCCTCCAGCGCCTCTGTGAACACCAGGGCCGTGAGATCCTCGGCGTCGGCCCTTCGCCCCACGCGGCTGTAGAGGTAGCGGTATATGCGCTGGACGTACCGCCGGTAGAGGTGGGCGAATGCCTCTCGGTTCCGCCGGGCCTGCCGGACCAGGGCGCCGTCGTCTGCGACGCTCTTCCCTCGGACCAGCGCGACCGGCTCCACTAGTTGGTTCATCGGGTACCTCGCTGCACTCTTCCTCCAGGCCGCACACCCTCAGCCCACCCGGCCTGCTGAAGGGCCTCCGTTCCATATAGTATATCGCAGCAGCGGCGAAAAGGTAACACCATGGGGTCTGCGGAACCGTCATGGGTCTGCCGGGCTGGGTCCATCAGCCTTCAGGCAGCCAGTCCCCTCTCCCCCGGGGGGCAGAGCGGCTCCGGCTGGCTACGTGGGCACCTAGCCCATCCCGTCTCCCCCCGGGGCGGACCTCTTCTACTACATCGAGGCATTCTACAACCGTCGTCGGCTGCACTCGGCCCTCGGCTACTTCAGCCCTGTTGCCTATGAACTGCTCTTCCATGAGGGTGCCGGTGCCCCTTAACTCACTATCCACCATGCTGGGGGAACATCGGCCCATCCCCTCTCCCCACGGGGGGAGACAACTCCCCTCGCTATCCACGTCGGCACGTAGCCCATCCCCTCTCCCCCCGGAGGGAGACGACTCCCCTCGCTATCCACGTCGGCACGTGGCCCATCCCCTCTCCCCCCGGGGGAGAGGGTTAGGGTGAGGGGGTTTTGATCGCTACCACTGTCTCTGTCCTTCCACCCAGGTCTTAACTCAGCCAATCCATTCCCCACGCACGACGGGCGATCTCCCTGCGCAACCAACGCTGTGCGCCCAACGCCGCCCCGGCAGG
>SKLM01000002.1 GCA_007123205.1 Thermoflexales bacterium | reverse complement strand
TCCTCCCGTACTGAAGGAACTCGAGGCGGCAGGTATCGGACCGGCTGCCGTTACGGTCGTCGTCGCCCTGGGGCTGCATCGGCCGATGTCCACATCTGAGCATACCACGGCCGTGGGAGAAGAGTTCATCTCCCGCACCCAGGTCATCAACCACGACGTCGATCAGACGGTCCGGGTGGGAGTCACCTCCGCCGGCACGCCCGTGGACATTCTCCGGAGTGTGGTTCAAGCGGACCTGCGGATCTGCCTGGGTAACATCGATCTCCACTGGTTCGCCGGGTTCTCCGGGGGAAGCAAGGCGATCTTCCCGGGCTGTGCCGGCGAAGAGGGTGTGGCAGCGAACCACAGTATGATGACCTCCCAGGGAGCTTCCGCAGGGCGGCTGGAGGGGAACCCGGTCCGGTCTGACCTCGAGGAAGCGGCCTCTCTGGTGGGCATCGATTTCATCCTGAACGTGATCGTGGATGGCGAGCACCACATCATCGGAGCTGTAGCAGGTGGCGCTGTGGCTGCTCACCGCCAAGGTGCTCAGTTGGCTGCCCGCCGGTCAGTCGTACCATTGCCTGAGGCCGCCGACGTGGTGCTGGTCAGCGCCGGGGGGTATCCGAAGGACATCAATCTCTACCAGGCCCAGAAAGCCCTGGACAATGCGCGCCACGCCTTGAGGCCCGGCGGCATCATCATACTGGTGGCTGAATGTCGCGAGGGTTTCGGGAACGAGACGTTCGAGCAATGGATGCGGGAGGCGACCTCGCCGGACGCCTGTCTCCACCGCATTCAGCAGGAGTTTGTCCTCGGTGGCCATAAGGCAGCGGGCGTTGCGCGCGTCATGCAGGAGGCCCAGGTCTACCTGGTGTCCGCTTTGTCTCCGAGCGCTGTGGCGCAGTGCGGGTTGACTCCGTTTTCGACCGTCGACGACGCTCTGGCTACGGCTTTTGGCACGCTGGGCCCGGCGGCGCGGGTGGTCGCGATGCCCCAGGGCGGATCCACCTTGCCGTCTGTCAAATGAGCAGCGCGGGGGACAGCCATCCTCTTTGGCCAGAAGATCCGGCTCGGAGAACCCTGCTGATCCTGTTCCTATTGGCATCGGCCCTCTACTGGATTTCGCTGTACATCTATGTGCCCACCCTGCCCACCTACGTGAGGAGCCGGACAGAGAGCCTCTCGTTGGTGGGCGTGGTGTTGGCTCAGTACGGGCTCTGGCAGACGATCGTCCGGGTTCCGATCGGGATTGGGGCCGACTGGTGGGGACGCCGGAAGCCCTTCATCCTCGCCGGGTTTCTCCTGTCCGCCATCGGGGCCCTGGTCCTGGGCAGCGCTGCCAGCGTCGAGGGGCTGATCCTGGGTCGGGCCATCACGGGACTAGCGGCAGCTACCTGGGTACCACTGGTGGCCGCCTTCAGCACGCTGTTCCCCCCAGAGAAGGCGATCCAGGCCACGGCTGCGCTCAGCTTTGCCGGCACCGGAGGCCGTCTGCTGGCTACTAGCATCACGGGGTCCCTCAACACCCTGGGAGGGTACTCCCTAGCGTTCTTCCTCGCTGCCGGTGCCGCCGGCCTGGCCGCGTTGGCCCTGGGGCCGACGAGACCAGCGAACTCGCCATCGAAACGGCCCTCTGCCCGGGGAATCGGCGTCCTCGTCACCCGCGCCGACGTCCTGCTCCCTTCCATCCTGGCGGCTGCCCTCCAGTACGTGACCTGGGCCAGCAGTTTCGGGTTCATCCCAGTCCTGGCGGAAGAACTGGGCGCCACCGACGTCACCCAGAGCATCCTCGTCAGTCTCTACATTGGGGTTTCCCTGGCCGGGAACCTGGGCACCACGACCCTGTTAAGCCACGTGGGCGTGCGGACGCTCACCTCGGCGAGCTTCTTGCTCACCGCCGTGGGGGTCGGAGCTGCAGCTCTCGCCCCGTCCCTGCCCCTCATCCACCTGGCTCAGGTGTGCATTGGCCTCTCGCACGGCATCGCCTACCCCCTGCTCATGGGGCTCACCATCCGCGATGTGGCTGACGGCGATCGCACCGTTGCGATGGGCCTCCATCAGGCTATCTACGCGGCCGGGATGTTCGCCGGACCGGCCTTGAGCGGCTATCTGGCCGGAGTGGTAGGCATCCAGCCGATGTTCGGCCTCACGGCCCTGGCTTGCTTGCTGCCGCTCGTCCTGGGCCATCGCTGGCTTTCCGGCCGACCCGCGCAAGTCGAGTAACCGCAAATTGGGACAGACGCCCACTTGACAACCCAGATCTTGGAGGGTAGACTAGACGTCAGCTCTGCTCACGACAGCTGTGACACCGGGTCCAGGGTGGTCCTGCGGCAGCCGGGGTGGAAGCCCCCCCGATGCCCACCCTCCCGCTAGGGGACGCCTCAGGGAGCTCTGTCGGTGGTCGCGACAGCCGCAACACGGAGCTAATCACATCCTGGGGCGCGACGTGACTGTCGGGGTCGCGACACGTTGGCGACGGTCCGACGGACAACCATGGAAGCGTCGTCGAGGGCCCGGACGATCTCCATCGCCTGGGAGGAACGCCACGCTATGCCAGCAAACGGGCACACAAAGAATTGCTGTTCCGGCCTCTCCCCAGGATGGCACGCTATCTGTTCGCGTCGCCAGCGCTCGGACGCCGTCCACGCCCCCGCACTCCCCATTCTGCGCTATCGGGCGACCACTGATGGTCGTGGCACGACGCACAACTTGAGACGCCACCGTCCACCAGGTGTTGGAGAGGTGAGTGGACCAGAGAGGCGCACCTGAGTGACGAGTTGGGCTACCAGCTCGCGATGAACCGCCGGTAGACGGTAAAGGGGGTGACGGATATTTGGTTCTCACCATCTAGGTGTAGCGAAGCGCGGTGTTCTGCGCCGGTTGGTCGTCTGCGAGGCCGACCCGCGTCAACAAGGCCGATATCACGTCTGATAACAGTTCACCCGAAATAGGAGGAACAGAGCAATGGTTGCTGGATACATGGGGAAGATACTCAATGTCGACCTCACGAGCGGCAAGATCGAGGAAGAAGTCCTGGATGAGGGACTTCTGCACGACTATCTGGGGGGCTACGGATTGGGCGCCAAGCTCCTCTACGACCGCATGCCGGCCGGGGCGGACCCCTTGGGCCCGGACAACATCCTGGGCATCCTGACAGGCCCGCTTACGGGCACGCCGGCGGTGATCGGTTCGCGATTCGTAGTGGTCGGCAAGTCCCCGCTGACGGGCGGCTGGGGCGATGCGAACTGCGGCGGTTTCTTTGGGCCGCATCTGAAGTTCGCGGGCTTCGATGGCATTCTCGTCAAGGGCATTTCCGATAGACCGGTCTACCTATTCATCGATGAGGGCGTGGCTGAACTGCGGGATGCCGAGGATCTGTGGGGTCTGGGAGTCACTCCCGCCGAGGACCTGCTGAAGGAGCGCCACGGGAAAGTCGAGATCTGCTCCATCGGGCCGGCGGGGGAAAACCTGGCTTTGACCGCCTGCGTCATGAACGACAAGGAACGGGCGGCGGGACGCTCCGGCCTGGGTGCCGTGATGGGTGCGAAGAAACTGAAGGCCGTGGTGGCAAAGGGGAGGTTGAAGGTCCCGCTGGCCGACGCCGATGGGCTTCGGGCACTGCGCCGGGATGTCATGGGACAGGCTGGGCCCTTTTTCGACATCCTGCACGAGGAAGGGACAGCCGGGACGACCGCGGGCTCCATCATGAGCGGCGATGCACCGGTCAAAAACTGGGGCGGAAGCGGAGGCATCGACTTCTCGGAAGAGGAGGCGGAGAGAATCTCCGGCCCCGCAATTGTGGCTGATGAGAGTTACAAAGCCTATGGGTGTTGGGGCTGCCCGATTCGCTGCGGGGGAAAGCTGACACAGACTGAGGGGGATTTCCCCCTGGAGCTGAACGAGGGAGTGGGCCACAAGCCGGAGTACGAGACTCTGGCCATGGTCGGCTCGAACCTACTCAACGACGACCTGGCATCGATCGTGAAGATCAACGAGATCTGCAACAACCTGGGTCTGGACACCATCTCTGTGGGGGCCGTCATAGCCTACGCCATCGAGTGCTACGAGAACGGACTGCTGACGAAAGAGGATACCGATGGATTAGAGCTGACCTGGGGCAACGCCCAGGCCATCGTGGCGCTCAGTGAGAAGATCGGTAAGCGTGAGGGCATCGGAGACGTCCTGGCTGACGGCATTGAGCCGGCCTGGCGCCAACTTGGCGAGATCGGCACGGAGTACGCCATTCAGATCGGCGGCGAGGAGGTGCCAGCCCACGACCCGAAGTTCGTCCCTGGGTTGGCGACCACCTATCGGCTGGCCCCGACCCCAGGCCGCCACACCCAGGGGGGCGAGCTGGTGCCACCGCCCGGATTCGAGATGCCGGACGAACCCCAGAGCCCTGAGGTTCACGGGAAGCTGGTGGCAGGCGTGGAAGTCGTGAATGCCGCCGGTCTGTGTCTCTTCGGCTGGATCAGCTATCCGGCCGATGCGGTGCCAAATCAGCTGGCAGCGGCCACCGGATGGGACTACGACATGTCGAAGGTGTACGAGGTGGGGACTCGGATCTACACGATACGCCATCTCTTCAACCTTCGCGAGGGGCAGAACCCCTTGACTAGGGCGGTCCCGGGGCGCCTGGTAGGCGAACCTCCATTCTCCGAGGGGCCCAACGAGGGCGTCACCATCGACTACGAGAAGCTGAACCGGGAGTTCCTCCGGTTCCTGGACTGGGACACCCAGACCACCATCCCCACCAAGGAGGCCCTGCAGAAGCTGGGCATGGACTTCGCGGTCGAGGATCTGGACGAGTTCGACGTTCCGGCGGTCGAGGGCTAGCAGTAAAGCGGCACCAGTAGCCGGGCCTGCCCGGCTACGTCTGGCGCGCGGGCGGCCTGGGGTCTCGACTGAGGCTCACCCCAGGCCGCTCGCCCTTCCGGCAGTTCTAAGAAGTGTGGGACCCTACCTCTCCATCAGCTCGGAGGGCTATGCGACACCACCGCTCCACCAGCTCGGAGGGGTCTGCGACCCCGACCCGCAGCGATGCGCCCTGGTGCTGGCCCTGCTCCACGGATTACTGACGTCGGGGCCGGCCGACGGCTCTCCGGATGCGAACGCGGGTCACAGACCCGCTGAGAGCTAGGGGGGAACAGACCCGCGCTGAGCCAGGGGTGA
>SKLM01000273.1 GCA_007123205.1 Thermoflexales bacterium | reverse complement strand
TTGACGGCCATCACACCGGGAGTCGTGATGCCGGCCTGCGTGATGGCGACGGTCTCTTGCTCCCCGGCGTCTGCCGGTTCCACTGAGGCCATAGCCACGACGGCAGCCGCTGCCTGCGCCAGGATGTGGCTGGTGATGGCATTCAGCCCCAGGACATCGGCGACAGAGTGGATCATCGTAATGTCTTTGGTGCCGACGTACGGCCCAAAGGGCGTCCTGCCGCAGGCTACCGTGGAGACCATCACTTTGGGTATCCCGATGGGGAGCTGCTGCATAGCGGCGGTGGCCATGGCTGTCCCCTGAGCCCCGCCGATGCCGATCACCCCCTCCACCTTGCCTTCCTGGTGGAGATCCGCGACCACCCGGACCAGGCCAGCGATCATCGCCTCTTGACAGCGCGCCTTGTCGCGGGAGGCAATCAACTCTTCCAGTCTCTCGCCTGCAGCCTCGGCGATCTCCTGGCGAGTCACATCTGCCCCGATAGTTGGCCTGCCCAGTATGCCCGGATCCAGCACTAGGGGATGCGCTCCGCGATCGACCACCTGGTCTCGGACGAACCCGGTCTCGACTCCTTTGGTATCCAACGTGCCAATCACGATGATGCTCATACCCTCAATCCCCTGTTGCTGGTGGACTCGGGCTTAGTAGCGTACCCACGCGCTCCCCGACCGCGATTCCGTGTTCTCCTTCTCCCGGAGTGCCAGTCCCGACGAATCGGACGCCCTTGGGCCTCGTGGCTCCGCGATGGATTGGACCACCCGTGACCATCACGCGCCTGGAACCGGTCCCGCAGCCATCACGGTTCTCACGGCTGCCTCGATGCCCTCCAGTGCTCTTGCGATATCCTCATCCGTGTGGGCGCTCGAGAGTCCGTGATGGTGCATCGTATGGATGTAGACCCCGTGGTCGAGGCAGGCGGCGAAGAAACGTCGGAGCAACCCCCACTCGTTGTCAAGGAGATCCTGGTAGTTCTCGATCGTCTCCTTCTCGGCTACGGGTCCGAAGAGGAACGAGAAGCGCGCCCCTTTGCCCTGAACGCGCCCCACGAAGCCCAGGCGGTCCATGATCTCGTCAATGCTCGCGTAGAACCGCTCGCATCGGCCTATGAGCTCGTCGTAGAACCCATCCTCCAGAATCACCTCGAAGAAGGCTCGGGAGGCCATAACAGGAATCAGGGCGCCGTTGAACGTGCCGCTGTGCTGTGCCGGTCCCAGCGGCGCGACGTGCTCCATGATATCTCGCCGGCCGCCAAAGACGCTTAACGGCGTCCCGGCGCCCAGTGCTTTGCCCAACGTGCACAGATCGGGGGAGACGCCGTAAGCTCCCTGGATGCAATCCGGACCGGTGCGGAATCCCGACAGGATCTCGTCGAAGATGAGCAGTGCCCCGTGCTCGGTCGTCAGCTCTCGGAGGCGCTGAAGAAACCCGGGCCTGGGGAGAATGGTCCCGCTGTTGTAGTTCACCGGCTCGAGGATGACAGCGGCGATCTCGTCGCCGCGGGCGGCGAACAACTCCGCAGCTCTCTCAAAATCGTTGAAAGGGAGGACGATAATGTCCTCGCGCAAGCATTCGGGCATACCCTGTGCGGCCGGCGTCACCTGCGGCCATACCGCCTCACCCTCCGGCCAGTAGTTGAATGCCAGGTAATCGTTGTAACCGTGGAAGTGGCCCTCGAACTTGACGACGTAGGACCTGCCGGTGTACTGCCGGGCCAGTTTGACGGCGTAACCCGTTGTCTCCGTCCCGCTCATCGAGTACCGCAGCATCTCGATGCCAGGAACCGCCTCGGCAATGGTTCGAGCCAGCTTCGAGTGGCACTCGTTCTCGTAGGAGCACATGATACCCATGCGGACGGCTCGATCAATGGCCTCCACGACCTGGGGGTGGGCGTGCCCCACCAGTGATGCTCCGAAAGACAGACACAGGTCTACGTACTCCTTCCCCTCCAGATCATAGACCTTGCTGCCAGCGGCCCGCGAGATGTAGAATGGGTGGCCAAGCCCCTGGTTCATCCGTGCCGATGAGCAGACGCCACCCGGCAGATACCGTGAAGCTTCGTCCCACAACTGCCGATTGCTGTCCATAGTCCTCTTGCTCCCCATAATGCGCGAACTTGACGGTCCGGTGCTCCCGTTGACCAAATCGGGAGGTGCAGCGGGTCCCTTCGACCTCGCGTCTACACCATCCCCTGTCCTTCAGGGCGATTAGAGTCGCCCGAGCGTTGACGCTCGAGGAACACCCGGGCCTGTTCCACGCGCTTCGCCTCCGTGTAGGCCGCGGGCTTGCCGAAGACGAGGGCGCCAGTTGGACAGTGATAGGCACAGGCGGGGACCAGACCCTGCTCAAGCCGCTGGTAGCAGAGATCACAGGCCCGCGCCGTCCGCGTACTCGGGTCGTACTGCGCTGCCCCAAAGGGACAGGCCTCGATACACGTCTTGCAGCCGATGCAGATCTCCCGGTTGAAGAGCACGATTCCATCCGGCCGCTTCGCAATCGCCCTCACCGGACAGACAGCCATGCAAGGGGGATTCTCGCAGTGACGGCAGCGCATGGGGACGAAGTCCATCACCAGTCGTCCGCCGACTTCGTCCGGACCCACCTGGATCACGCGCATCAGACGAACCCCTGCCGGGAGCCCGTGTTCCTGTTTGCAGGCCGTCTCACACGTGTAGCACCCGATGCAGAGATCGATGTCGGTGAGCAAGCTCATCCCATCTCCTCCACTCTATACACCCGGCATAGCACGCCTCGCAGGGTCGAGGCCCCCGAGATGGGCCCATAGGGACCATCGTTCGTCAGCACCAGGTTGATGCTCGACTGGAACGCCCCACGATCCGGGCTGTCCACTTCCGGGAACCACCAGTGGGAAGGCGCGTGTACCACATCCTTCGGCATCGCGCGGGTGAGCCGGGCGGGCATCTTCACCCGGTCCGCGGTCTCCGGCGTCTCGATCCAGGCCCAGTCACCATCGCCAACACCCAGCGCCTCCGCGGTCTCTGGATGGATATCCAGGTAGGGCATAGGCTCTAGCTCGCGACACCACGGGATCTGTCGGTTATTGGAGTGGAAAAACGCAACGTGTCGATTGCCGGTGATCAGATTGAGGGGATACGTGTCGGTCAGTTCTGGGGTGGCGATGGGCGTGTGGGCGTTCTCGACGTAGTAGGGTAGCGGATCGTACCCGTGCTTGTCCAGAATCGAGGAATAGAGTTCCACCTTTCCGGATGGAGTGCTGAAGCCGTCCTTCTCGTACCGCCTGTACTCGATCTTCCCCTCCAGATACCCCATCTCCTTGAGCTCTTCGAACGTGATGCCCGTCCCCTCAAGCTGGTAATCGTAGAAGTCCTGCGGTGTTCGCCACGGGCCGGGGATCTCCAGCCCCATGCGCTGGATAATCTCCAGGTCCATCAGAGCGTCATCCATCGTCTCGCCCGGCGGTTCCACCACCTTCTGCCGGGCAGCGATGAAATCCTTGTGGCCCGTCTGGTAGAAGACCTCCGCGATCCCGTCCTTTTCCAACCACATCGTGGGCGGGAGGATCACGTCGCATAGCTCCATGGTCGGCGTCATGAAGAAGTCGGAGCCCACAGTGAACTCGAGCTGCATGATCGCCTCGACGTTCTCGCGCTGCCCCTCCAGACACATCACCATGTCGTTGAGGAACCAGTTCGCTTTCACCGGATAGGGCTCCCCGGTCAAGATGGCGTGAACCACGCCGGGCGGGTGAGCACAACTGACGGCCAATGATTCTGCCCCGGAGAACAGGGGGTACTCCTGAGCGCCTATCCGCGTGTCCTCGATCTCGGGCGGCAGTCGCAGCTCGTCCCGGCTGTCGACGATGGCGAAGACGCCCTTGAAGCCCCGGGGCGAGTTGAGTTTGCTCACGTGTCCGCCTTTGACATCCAGGCTACCGCACAGTGCCAGCAGGATGGAGATCGCCCGATTCGTCTGTACGCAATTCCGGTTCTGTTGGACACCCATGCGGCCGTGATGAACACAGGGCGTGATGTTGCCCGACATGCGCGCTGCGCGAACGATATCGCCCCTATCCAGGCCGGTGATGGCGGCTACCCGTTCCACCGGGTACTCTCGGGCGCGCTTCCGGAGTTCATCAAAGCCGACACACCAGGCCTCGACAAACGCCTTGTCGTATAGCTCCTCCTCGATGATCACGTGGATCATGCCCATGGCCAGCGCGTCGTCGGTGCCCGGACGGATGGGCAGGTACAGGTCGGCCTTCGAAGCCAGTTGAGTGAACTTCGGATCGATGACTACCAGCTTGGCCCCATTCTTGCGACCGATCATGATATCGCGAGCGCGGGTGGGATGAGACATCACGGGGTTGCCACCCCACAGGAATATGGACTGAGCGTTTCGGTAGTCGAGTCCCTCCTCGCTGGTGGAGTAGCTCCCGAATGTGACCTGGTTTGCGATCAGCAACGGGTGATAGCAGTAGTGGGCATCCGAGTGCCAATGGGTCGGGCTACCCATCGCCTTGAGCCAGCACTGCTTCGACCAAAGGCAAGACTGATGCGCGGCGTCTCCCCAGGACCAACTCAGGGCACCCGGCCCGTACCTGTCCAGGATGTCCCGGAAGCGCCCGGCGGTGTAGTCTAGGGCCTCATCCATCGAGATCCGTTCCCATCTGCCCTCACCACGCTCTCCCGTGCGCCTGAGCGGGTAGATGATCCGATCTGGATGGTAGATGAACTGGGTGACGCTCAGTCCTTTGGGGCACAGCATACCCTCGTTCATCGGATGGTTGGGATCTCCCTCGACCTTGACGACCCGTCCATCTTCCACGTGCGCCAACACGCCACAGTCGCAGTGACATCCCTGGCACACCGTGCGCACGGTCTTCCTGCTGTCGGTCTGACGTCTGGTGCTCATACCGCTGGTTCCTCCTGACCCGCGTCTGCCCGCTCCCGCAACTCAGCAGATCCGCCGTCGTACCCGCCGCTCCTCCGCCGGGCCGGGGGATGGCTGCAACGAAAGGAGTGGGAGCGTCGGGGGTACACGGACCTCAAGAGACCCGATCCAGCATCCCCAACCCGGGCGGCAACCGCGCGGCGCGGGATGAGCCTACGCCGCCCGGCGTCGCCAGCCTCTCCCCGTGTTGGCGATCAGTAGACGCCGTACTCCTTGGTGAACTCGAACATCGCCTTGACGTTCTCCGGCTTCGC
>SKLM01000106.1 GCA_007123205.1 Thermoflexales bacterium | reverse complement strand
GATGTTGAGAACGGGCAGCAGGGCCACCACGGCCGCAGCCGCCAGGGCGGCGAAGCGCGGATCCCGTCGCAGCCAGTTCAAGATACCGCCGACCAACACGAGGCTGACGGCCAGAGCCAGCCAGACGGCGGGGAGGCTCAGGGGCAGGGGCAGAGGGCTGTGGTGTATGGGGCTCAGGGTGGTGAAGGGCCATAGGGCCAAGACGGCGTATTGCGCCAGCGAGCGGCTGACCAGCAGTGCATGCTGCACCGGTGAGCCCACGGGCAGTGGGTTGCCGCCGGAAAGGGTATGGAGGGTGCCGAGAGCACCGTAGCGCAAGCCCAGGGTGATCAGATAGGCGAGGAGTGTCCCCAGGTAGACCGGCCAGGTGCGGCGCACCAGGTGCATCAGGCGCTGCATCGGTCCCCCACCCCGCCGGTCCGGTGCACCGGCGGCGGAAGCCTCCGTCGCCAGGTGCCACAGGGGCAGGATCAGGAGGAACGAGGCGGCCATCTCCTTGCTCAGGGCGGCCAGCAAGACGCTCGCCCCCACGCCCAGGGCCCGCAGCGAGGGCCGGCCGCGCAAGGCGTGGTCGGCCACCAGCGCCAGCAGGAGGAAGGTGGTGACCAGCAGATCGAAGCGGCCGGAGATGAAGGTCACGCCCTCGGTCAGGGCCGGGTGGACGGCATACAGCGGGCCGGCCAGGCAGACGGGTGAGAATCGGCGGTGGGTGGCCTCCCCGGCGCGGGCCAGGCGGGCGATGAGGAGGGTGACCAGAGCGGTGTTGAGGGCGTGGAGTAGCGCGTTGACCAGGTGGTTGAGCCAGGGCGTGACGCCGGTCAGGAGGAAGGAGGCGACGGCCAGGGGGCGGAAGTAGTTGGGGGAGAGGACGAAGGGGCTGCCCAAGGCCCGGGCCCAGTCCACCGGCGGGCGGTAGAGCGGGTGGTGGAGAAACAAGGGATCATCCCAGACCAGGCCGCCGCGCAGGGTCGGCAGGTAGAGGAGCATGGCGAGCAGAGGGGGCAGCCAGAGAGCCCCGCGCAGCCAGCCCCCCTGAGTGAGTGTGTCCAGCAGACTCCTCGATCTGGTCTCCCGGGCAGTATCCATATGGGAACGACCACCTCGATAGCGGAAGGGCCTCGGTCACGGCGAGCAGACAGCGCTGAGCCTCCTCGCTGTCTGATGGTTGGGTTGTTGACTTGGCTGCCACGACGGGGCGCGACATCAAGATCTGGGTGACGTCCACCGGAGCTGCGGTCGGGCACATCCCGGGCAGACTTCCGGTGGATGGCTTGAGTTGAAGCGAACGATAGATGATTGTCGAAGGGCGGAACGTACTTGCGGCAGTATACCACAGCCGAGGCGAGTGTCAAGGGGCAGGCAGCGCCGGACAGGCTGAACCGCTGACGGCGCTGAGATGGCCTGAGGACGCTGAAACGGCGAGTCGGCAGCGGCCGGGGCACAGATCCGCCCGGAGCTGCAGATCGGAGAGGGGCGCGAGCAGTCGCAGAAGGGGAGGAACCTCCCCCAACCGCGTTCAACTTCGGCCAGCGCTCAACCCAATCTGCGGAGATCTGCCGAGCGCCTGCAGCGCCAATCTGCGTCCCATCCTCCCTGCGCCACGCCACTCCCAGGCCCGCCGATCGGGTGGCGGTGTTGGCCAGCACCCGGCCGGCATTACCACAGTCCAGGAAGCGCCGTGCCCTTGGCTCCCAGCGGGCCGTGTGCCTCCGTGGGCGCCCTCTCTTCCGGCACGCACTGCAGCCGGTCAGTGCCTCATGTTGGGATCAGTAGGTGCATGTCGCGGTGATGCATCTTCCCAGCGGAATTCGTACGGACAGTCGCTGCACCAGTCCACGTATACACCAGACTTCGTACCTCCCTGTAGGCTGAACCCAACCAGAGATATATCGAGAGGAGGCACCCCTTCCTTTTCGACCAGAATCGGATACGGAACCCGATGGGATGCGCCGGTCTCGAGCCTGGTCGTTATACGCCACAAGGTGGGTCCGAAGATGTGTAGTCGTTCGATGATGAGCCGCTCGTCTTCCATGTCGATAGCGCCCCGAACACCAAACACCTGGGGCCAATCGCTCTTGTGGACGCCGCCGTAGCTGTCAGGTGGTTCCATATTGGTCCACGACAAGGGCCCCCCTCCGGTAGCTTGAACGTGGTACCAATTGCCTTCACCGGCATCGAAATAATACTCGCCCAGATGCTCGTAACTTGCCGTGGAGGAGCGCGCCGCCTGGTAGAACGGTATGAGGGGCTTGACGAGCTCTCCACCGGGGCTTTCCCGATAACTGTGCACATCAGCTCGGATATCCAGCTGCCACCGGCCCTCCTGAACAATCGTCTTCGGTGGCTGATCAGGAGGCGACTGATCCACACCGTAGCTGACCACCCAACCGCGCCAACTGGTGATGGGCACCTCGTTGCTCTCGCGCTGGTTGACCGTCACCACGACTTCGCCCTCCTTGTCCGGTGTGAAGCCTGCAACCTTGATCCTGTGCTCGGTCCAGGTGTCCACCGGCAGGCGCTCGCCCTGAACGGTGACTTTCCGGGGGTGGGCGCCCGAGTCCTCACCGAAAAACCCGTGGATGATCAGCTCCTCCGGTTCCTCCTTGATCTCCATCCGCTTGATGCTAGGGGCCAGCAGGCCGAAGCCTCCGTTGAGAGGTGCGGCCACCAGGGTGGACCCTTCAGCGGAGCAATACCCGTAGCCCCTCCCCGGGCCGATATGGCGAGCGAACACGGACCCGTAATCGAAGGCCCGTTGGGGCGGGTTCTCCGCTCGGAAGAGGTTGGCTCCCAGCAGACGGTCGAAGACGAACCTCGACGTTTCCTGAATGGTCGCGGGACGGACACGACCACTCCACCCCATAACGACGGACACGTTCTTCGCCCGCAGAGCAGCCAGCATGTCGTCGAAGGTGAGGCTGTTACAGGCATCGATGTAGACCAGGCTGTCGTCGGCGAAGGGGTCCCAATAGTAGGTGATGAAGCGGTGGGTGATGGCGTAGAGAGTATCCGGCCGACCCAGGAAGGACTGCCAGCGCCGGTGCGTGGCCGACATTAGCGCAAGACGGCCGTAGGCCAGGTCCTCCGCGGTAAGAGCACAAGGGGCCTCAGCGGTGTAGAGGGTACTCGTTGAGAATGCAGAGGGCCTCCCTCTCTCCTCATTCGCCGCCAGTCCGTGGGTACGGAGGTATAGGACACCTTCGCCACCCACAGCTCTAAGCTCCTCGACGCTCCCGTCGGCCACGTCCCCCCCGTATCCTGCACTGTCTAGCTTCGCCTGGATCCAGGGGATCGGGTTCGTCCGGTCGTACACCCCGCCCAGGGCATTCAGGAGACGGTATGCATCGCTCGCGGGGATGCCGGCGGGAGCGCCAGAGGTCGCCGTAGACGAGCTCTCGCTGGCTGCGGAGGGCATGCCAGTGGCCGCGGCAGTGACCGTCTCACTCCGGCCTTCTCCGCCGGGTGAGTGTGCCGGAGAGGTATCTGGCGCAGGGGCAGCTTCACCCTCCCGAGGGACGTAGGGCTCCTCGGAAATGTACCACGTGACACCGTCGGTGAAGACGGCCCATATCATCTCACCGGTGTCGTCCGCGACCGCACTCTCAATCTGCGGATGGGATCGAAGCCGAGCCAGGATGTCCTGCGTCTCGGCCTCGAAATCCTCGTGGGGCAGGTGGGCGATAAACTGAGTGACGTCGTCAATCACGGCCAGACGTATCTCGTGCGGCAATAACTCGGCCGGTTCCTCCAGCGCCGGGGCCCGGACGACCAGAGGCAGGAAGACGGTGGACCCAGCCCCGGCGGTGGCCCAGAGCGTGCCGAAACCGGCCAGTGTGATGAGAAGAATGGGCAGCGCCACCCACAGCAGTCTTCTTGTTCCCGATCTCATACTGTCTCTCCTCTGGGGTCTAAGCTCCAATGTCTCGGGCGACCTAGGCCGCCAGCGGTCGCCATGGTGTTCTCGCTGCTTCGCGCGGCCCGCGTCCGTTCCTCGTGCTCCGAGGAGCGCTTTCGAGCTGGGTCGTTGGGCAGCAGCCACATGGGAACGGGCTCCTCGACAGCGGAAAGGATTTGGTCATAGCGAGCAGACAACGCTGAGTTCTTCGCTGACTCCTGGTTGGGTTGTTGGCTTGACTGCCACGAGAGGCAGGCATCAAGGCCCGGATCGTGTCCACCTGAGCTGCGTGCATGGACGGGGCACGGCAGCCTTCCGGTCGACGGCTTAGGTTGAAGCGAACGGCAGATGAATGTCGAGGTGCAGAACGTACTTGTCCCCAGTATACAGCAGCCCCACCCAGGTGTCAAAGAGGGGGGCTGCCTTGGGGCTGAACCGCTGCTGGCGCAGAGACGGCGAGTCGGCAGGGACCGAATCCAGTGTTAGTGCATTTGGCGCCAATGGGATTTCTGAGAAACGGAATGCCGAATGGGACGCAGATTCACGCAGATCTTCGCAGATCGGTGGGCCGGATCTGCGGGCTTCTGGCTTCGACGGCTGCATTGGGCAGGTACGCCCGTGGCGCCCGCCGCGCCGAGGAACGCCTCGCCCGCCAGACGGCCGCAGCCACGAGGTGCGATGCACCGGGCCGAGTGGGCCTCACTCACGAGGTGCAACGCACCTGAACGGCAGATGCAGTGCACCAAGGCGAGACGCCCTCACTCATGAGGTGCAATGCACCAGGCCGAGAGAGCCTCACTTACGAGGTGCGATGCACCAGGCCGCGACGGCCTCACTCACGAGGTGCAACGCACCTGAACGGCAGGTGCAATGCACCAAGGAAAGGCTCAGGCGGCGCTGGTCAGCTGCTGGTGCACGAAGTCCTCCAGCTCCATCAGCTCCACCGGGTACCTCTCCAGCGTGGGCGTGGGATCGAAGGGGCTACCTTCGATGTCGTCGAGCAGGGCGAAGCGCATGATCTGGCTCATCCCCGGTTGGAAGGGCCGCGTCAGGGTCGACATGGTGCGCAGCATGAAGCGCGGCATGTGACCGATCTTGACATCGCCATTGATCCCCCGCGCGTAGAGCTCGGCAACTTGTTTGTTGGTGTAGTTGCCGGGTCCGCCCACCTCGATGATCTCCCCCCTGGCCCGGGGATTGAGGAGGGCGATGACCACGAACTCGGCCACGTCGACGACGCTGACGAAGTTGCGTGGGCTCTCGCCCCGGCCGAAGAGGCTCACCTTGCCCTTCTCCAGCAGCGGTTG
>SKLM01000306.1 GCA_007123205.1 Thermoflexales bacterium | reverse complement strand
GCTGGCTTAGCTTCGCACGCTGGCTTAGCTTCGCACGCTGGCTTAGCTTCGCACGCTGGCTTAGCTTCGCACGCTGGCTTAGCTTCGCACGCTGGCTTAGCTTCGCACGCTTGGGCGACATCGATCCGATCCAGGCCAGGGATACGGGTGATGTCGACAAGACAGTCCGGCGAGATCCTCCCTCTTCGGATATCGGGCATGAGATCGGTACCCCCCCCGATGACCCGCGCCCCACCCCCGTAGGCCCCAAGGAGCCCGACAGCCTCGTCCACTGACCTTGGATAGAGGTATTCTCGGCTTAGCTTCGCACGCTTGGCCATCGGTCAGCTATCCCGCGTCAGATGACTGAGCACCCGCTCCGGCGTGGCCGGCAATGACCTGATGCGGGCGCCGATCGCCCGGGAGATGCCGTTGATGATCGCCGGGGCCGAGGGCAGAATGGCCGCCTCTCCCAGACCCTTAGCGCCGTAGGGCCCCTCGTAGCTCGGTACCTCGACCAGCGTCACGTCGATCTCGGGCATGGACATCGCCGTGGGCAGGTAATAGTCGGCGAAACCGGTGCTGGCACCGGGGATGTACTCCTCCATAAGCGCCGTGCCCAAACCCATCACCACCGCACCCTCAATCTGCCCCCTGGCATCCAGGGGGTTAATGGCCCGCCCCACATCGTGGGCCGCTGCCACTCGGGGGACCACCACCTCACCCGTCCGGGTGTCAACGATCACTTCGGCTACCTGAGCGCCCGTCACAAACAGGGGGATGTACTCCGGCCGCGTCTCTTCAGGGAACAGTGGGGACAGGTCGAACACGCCGCGCGTCTTCCGGGATTTACCGATTCGGTCAAACTCCCGGGCCACCTCCACCAGCGACACAGATGTCTCCGTCCCCTTGCTTTCCATTCTCCGCGGAACGCCCCTGATGACGTCAGTCCGCGAGGTCACAACCCGATCCTCGGCCAAGGTCAGGTCGGTGGGTGCACGATCCAGCATCTCGGCCGCGATGCCCAGGATCTCCTCCCGGAGAGCGTGGGTCGCTTTGCACACCGCTCCTCCCACGAAATAGGTGGCGCGCGACGCGCCCTGGATGTGGCTGTCTGGCGTCTGGGCCGTATCCGCGTTCACCACTTTCACACAGTCTCGCGGCACCCCCAGTGTCTCGGCCGCCATCTGAGCCATGGTGGTGTTCGTGCCCTGCCCGTAGTCGGGTGCGGAGCAGTAGATGACAAAACATCCGTCCTCATCCAGCTCCGCGTGGGCCTCGATACGCAAAGTCCCGGACTTCCCAAACCGGTACCACATACCCGAGAATCCAACGCCCTTGCGTAGCCCGCCGGCCCTCGAACCGGTGTTGAAATCAGCTGCTTCCTCCACAAGGCTTCGATACCGCGGACCGATCGCATCGAGCACCTCCTGGTACCCCAACGACTCGGCCACCGGATAGCCGAGGAACGATATCGAAGCCTGATCGATGGCGTTCTTCTTGCGAAACTCCACTGGATCTTCGCCCAGCCGTTCGGCCAGTTCGTCGAGGGTGCACTCAAGGGCGAATATCGACTGCGGTGAGCCGAAGCCGCGGAATTGACCCGCTTTGGGGCCATTGGTATACACGGTCTGCGCCCGAGCGTCCACCGCGCGGTACCGATAGGGGCCGCCGCTGGCGGTTAGGGCATAGTTAGCGATGTACTGACCGTGGCGGTCGTACCCCCCGGTGTTCACGTCAAGCCGCACCTTGATCCCAGTCAGCCTTCCGTCACAGGTAGCCCCGACGCGATAGCGCACTCGGTAGGGGTGGCGTTTGGGCGAGGCCTCAAAAGACTCACTCCGCGTATAGGTGAGACGAACCGGTGCCCGGCCGCCATACGTCGCTAAGGCGGTCGCGACGAACGGCCATGGGTCCTGCCGACCGCCGAAAGACCCGCCGGTAGGGGGCATGATCACGCGAACTCTCTCCGCATCCAGCGCCAGGGCCGCAGCTATGTACCGGCGCTGCCAATGGGGCTCATGTGTCCCCCCCACCACCGTCAAGCGGTCCCTCTCATCGAAATAGCCCAGCAGTGTCTCGCGCTCCAGCGTGGCGTGCTCCTGCCAGGTGGTATGATACACCGTCTCCAGAACCACGTCCGACCTATCCAGAGTCTCCTTCAGATCGCCGTGCACCTCATCCTCGGTGGTCAGGATGTTGCCGTGCGGGTAGATCGACACGGCGTCTTCAGCCAGGGCTTCTTCGACGTCGAAGATGTGGGGCAGTATCTCGTACTCGGCTTCGACGGCCTCAACCCCCGCCTGTGCCCACTCCGGCGACACAGCCACGACCAGCGCCACCGGCGCGCCCTTCATCCGGCACGTATCGTGCAGGGGCGTGAGGATTGGTTCATCGCGGCTGTAGTCGCCCAGTCCGTTCTGTCCCGGTATATCATCCGCGGTGACGGTGCGCACCACACCTTCCAGCTCAAGCGCTCTGCTCACGTCCAGGGCAATCAATCTGGCATGGTGATGGGGGCTGCGGACGACCCTGGCGTGCAGCATCCCGGACATCCTCAGATCTTCGACGTACTGGGCCCGCCCGGTCACCTTATCGACCGAATCGACCCGGGTGGCATCCCCACCAACGACGCCTCGCTGAGTGTCCCCGGGGTGGTTCACGGCGGCGTGCGGATGAGAGGTTCCAGGACTCCCCTCCCCCCGCAAGCGCGCCGCTGCCAACTCGACGGCCTGTACAATCCGCAGGTAGCCCGTGCAGCGACAAAGATTCCCCGCCAAGGCCTCAAGGATCTGTCGACGGGTCGGCGCAGGCTCACGATCGAGTAAGGCCTTGGCTGTCAACAGCATTCCCGGCGCGCAGTATCCACACTGGACTGCACCAAGCTCGACAAAGGCTTGCTGGAGGGGATGAAGCACCCCGGACTCGCCCAGCCCCTCGATCGTCATCACGTCGCGCCCGGCGGCCTTCGCCACAGGTGTCAGACAGGAGCGCACGGCAACTCCGTCCAGCAGGACTGTGCAGCCACCACACTCGCCCTCGTGATCGCACCCCTGCTTCGTGCCTGTCAACCCCAGGTCAAGCCGCAGGACGTCGAGAAGAGGTCTCGCCGGGTCGCCGGCTACGGTTGTGGGTCTCCCATTCAACTGGAACGAGATGCTCATGTCACGACCTTGTTCGACACCAGGCGGCCCTCCGCCCGCATTGACCGGATCCCGAGTTGATGGCTGTTGCCCGGCCGTTCCGATTGTCGGAATCCTGTTCTACCCAGTGCATTATATCAAGCCTTCTGTCTGACGTCAAACCTTGACGCGGCACCGTTCAGGGCAAGCGCGGTGGCCTGCTGCGCACCGCCGCGCCGGGTCGGTCCAGAATCCGCGTGGCTCCAAGGGGATCAGTTACGTTGTTTCACCGAGCAGGGCCATCCGTGCTCTCTACACAGTACTGCAAACCAGGCTAACGTGCTATAATGCGGCCTGGTCTCACCAACGGAGCTCGCAAGAATACGAGAGGAGAAGGACCAGTTCGAGTATGACCGATACGTGGATTCCCAAACGTGCGATGTTCATCTACGCCCATCCGGACGATGTCGACTTCTCGGCGGGAGCGACGGCCGCGAAGTGGGCCCGGGGCGGCAGTGAGGTGACCTACGTCATCCTGACGGACGGCAACGCCGGAAGTCACGACCCCGGTATGACGAAAGAGAGGTTGGGGCGGATGCGCCGAGCAGAACAAGAGGCTGCAGCCGCGGTGGTGGGAGCCAAGGCATGTATCTTCCTCGGATGCCAAGATGGGCTGCTGGAACCCACCCTCGCCCTGCGCAAACGCCTGGTCGGCCTCATCCGCGAGCACAGGCCCGAAGCGGTAGTCTGCGGCGATCCGCGGCGCTACTTCTCGGGGAGCACGTACATCAACCACCCCGACCATCGCGCGGCGGCCCGGGTGGCCGTGGAAGCCGTCTTCCCCGCCGCCGAGATGAACCTGCTCTACCCGGACCTGGTGACCGAAGGACTCACCGGGCACAAGCCTAACTACGTCTACATCTCGACCCACGAGGATCCTGACTACTACGTCGATGTCACTGAGACCATCGAGCTGAAGATCGAGGCCCTGCGGCAGCACCACAGTCAGCTGGGAGACTGGGATCCCGGGCCGCGGATCAGGGACCGGTGCGCCGAGCTGGGCAAGCAGGGAGGATGCGAGTACGCAGAGTGCTTCCGCCGCATGATGCTGAAGCCACTGGAGACCGAGAGGAGATGACCGTGCTATTTGATCCTGGACGCATTGGGACATTGGAATTGCCCAACCGGTTCATTCGATCCGCCACCGCCGAACGGATGGCGGAGCCCGATGGACGACCTAGATCCCCGCTCCGGGACATGTACCGTGAGCTCAGCTTAGGGGGTGTGGGCCTGATCATCACCGGGCACATGTACGTGCACCCCACTGGTAAGGCGCATCCCGAGATGACCGGCATCGACGACGATGCGCTCATTCCCCATCTTGCCGGGCTGACCGCATCGGTCCATCAGGCCGGTGGGCGGATTGCCGTGCAGATCAACCATGGCGGCATGCAGTGCAGCCGGGAGACCGTCGCCCAGACCCTGGCACCCTCGCCGATCGATGCCGACTACGCCTCCCGCTCCCCCCGGGAACTGACCGCCGATGAGATCACTATGCTGGTTCAGGCCTACGCCGACGCGGCTCGTCGCGCCGTCCTGGCGGAATTCGACGCCGTACAGATCCACGGAGCCCACGGCTACCTGGTAAGCCAATTCCTCTCCCCTTTGACCAATCGACGCACCGACAGATGGGGAGGAGACTTCGAGGGACGGCTGAGGTTCCTGCGGGCGATCTGCGAGGCGGTTCGGGACGAGGTGGGGCCCGACTATCCGGTGTTCATCAAGCTCGGCATGGTTGACGACGTCGAAGGCGGCCTGACACCGGCCGATGGCGCTCGGGTTGTGGCTGCCCTGGCCGAGATGGACTTAGACGGGATCGAGATCAGCGGTGGACTCGGGGGCGGAAAGAGCCTGAACACCCGCGCCGGTATCGGTTCCGTGGAAGAAGAGGCCTACTTCCGTCCCCTGGCCCAGCGGGCGCGGGAGTGCACCTCGCTGCCCATCGCTCTTGTGGGCGGGTTCCGGTCGCTACAGGTGATGGAGGACGTGCTGGAGGCGGGCGATGCCGACTTCATCTCGATGTGTCGTCCGCTGATCTGCGAACCCGATCT
>SKLM01000070.1 GCA_007123205.1 Thermoflexales bacterium | reverse complement strand
CCGGCTTCAGGGAGAGGAGCACCGTCGTCGTTACACCCACGGCCGCCGCCAGGGCCAGGTAGCCCCAGTAACACATAGCCCCGACGCCCAGGGTCACGATGGCCGCTACCTCGGTCGTCAGACCGGTCCCTTCGTGCCGCCAGGCGCTGACGAGGTAAGCGGCGACGATGAGTGCGCCCATCGGAAGGGCCACCGCGACGAAACCCCAGGGAGAACCGACCTCATCGGCGATCAGCGCACCGCTACACCCCAGCAGCGCGATCAGAGCAAACGTCCGCACCCCCGCGAATAAGGTGTCCTCCGGCCCGCCGTACGCGTACTCTCGCTGCAGGCCGATGAGGACGCCGATGGCCAGCGCTGCGCCGAACCGGTAGAATAGCTCCGTTGCCACCATCGATCCAGTATTCGCCTTAACCGGGGTTAGACTGGCAACTGGGGCCGGCCGTACCGTACCATAAGCCCTGTCCGTCCGGCGGTGCGATCCGCGATCTCGCTGAGCAGCTGATTTCGACTCAGGCCTGGGGGCAGATCGAGCTTCTCCTCAAGTGCATGCAGTCGGAAGAAATACCGATGCGTCTCTCCCATCGGTGGGCACGGCCCGCCGTAGCCGACGTTGCCGAAGTCATTCCGCCCCTGGACCGCTCCCCAGGGTAACTCGCTCTCCGACGACACGTCCTCTAGGAGTTCAGTCAAACCTGCCGGGACGCCGTACAACAACCAATGGACGAACGTGCCTCCGCTGGCATCGGGATCTTCGCATATCAGTGCGAATTCCTGCGTCCCTTCTGGCGCGTTAGCCCACTCCAGGGGCGGAGAGACATCGGCGCCTTCACACGTATAGCGATCCGGCATGGTACCCTCGGACGAGAAGGCGGGGCTCGTGAGCTCAAAACTCATAGGTGTCTCCAATTCTACTACACGAATCGGTCTCTAGCAGCAAATTCCCGTCGTCACCCTGGGGGTCCATCATCTTCGTCTCCACCAGTCGTTGCTCCGGCTGGTTACGGTCCGCCCATGGATCGTGAGCGTCCTCACCTCGGCTCGTTGCCCCGTGTGCCCCAGAACCCGATCCAGCACCCGGGACAGCGCTGTACCGGAACCAAAGCTCAATCCCGTGATGACCAAGTAGGGCTTAAGGCCTGCTCACCTAATGCTCAGTCACCGGGTCCCTCCCCTGCTGCGGCTTTAGTCTATACCCACCCCCTCTACGCTACCGTCGCATAGTTGGCTGGCTGGGTGTCCGTCGCGTCATCGGAGTGCAAGAAGTGCCCGTGAGGTTCTCCTTGCACTCCGTCCGCGCCGCTTGATAGGCCCAGGGCCTATTCCTCGCCAACCACGAAGGAGATTTTGGTGTTGACCCTGAACGCGGTGATCTGGTTCTCCTCGACAATGGCCTGGAAGTCCTTGACGTAGATGGACTGGATGTTGTGGATCGTCTTCGAGGCTTCCTCTAGCGCCTGCCGTACAGCGTCCTCCCAGCTTTCCTCCGACTGCGCCAGCACCTCGATTACCTTTACAACGGTCATGGCGGTCACCTCCTGTCAATCAGCTGTACACGAAGCGGGCCGTCCGCACGGCTCCCCATCTCTTCGGGGACCATCCTGCGCGGGTGCATCAACCGCATTCTGCCCGCTACGTCGTGCCAACGGGTTCCTCAGCCCGGTTCGGGAGTCGACGGCGTCTCATACCTCGACCAATATCGCGGCCACTTGCGGTGTGACGATCCACATCGCTTGCCAGCGCTCGGCCGTCTTCTGGAGGCAGACGATGCCGGCATTCTCGAAACCAATCACCGGCTTCGTTGCATCGCCCGCGAGGAGATGGCCCGCCAAGCGCTCCATGAACGGCAGGTGACCCACCAGCATCAGTGGGCCGGCTCCACCAGCTTCAAGATCCTCTGCCATCGGTACGACATCGTCCAGCGGCGCCAGACCGGGAACGTCTACCACCCCTCCCGCGGGAGCGAGGGTGTCGCCCAGGATCTCAGCTGTCTGGCGGGCCCGCGTCTTCCCACTGTGGCGTATCTGATCCACCACTGCGCCCATCTTTCCGGCGACGGCCGCCGTCCACGTCGTGTGTTCCCGACCAACGTCGGTCAGTGGTCGGTCCGAGTCTTGCTCCTCGGACATCGCTTCTGCGTGTTGTACCAGGTAGACTCTCATGCTCTCCCTCTGTGACCGCTAGAAACGTGCTGATCTGCGCAGTTCTAGCCGCTTCCCGAGGGGCGTCAGGCCCCTCGGACTAGTTAGCTCATCTCGTCCGGTCTTTCCCGTGGGATCCACCGCTCCAGCTTACGCGCCGCCATCTCCCTGCCACCCAGACCGAAGGCGAGAGCCCCAGCCACAGCAATAGCACCCAGTACCAGCCCGAAGGCCAGGTTCACGATCTCGTTAGCTAGGCCCATCTGTCGCAAGCCCATCGCGCCAGCGAACACCAGAATCGCCCCTCGCGCCAGAATCGCCAGGTGTTGGGCTTGAGCCATGTCACTGGCTCGCACGATGGTGGCCGCGAGGTCGGCCAGGTATAGGCCGATCCCGAAAATGACCAGCCCGAGTACAACCTGACCGGCAAACGCCGTGAACTCGCTGACCAGGTTGGCGGCCCGGCCGAAGCCGAGCAGATTGAACGCCTCAATCGTGGCAAAGAGCATGATCACAACGAGGATCAGGTAGCCAACGATCTCCGCCGGCGTTCGCTCTCCCTCCACTGGCTCCTTCCCTACGCCTAACCGAGCCAAGACAGTGTTGAACCCGATCCCGGCGAGTACGTTGACGATCAAGGTCGCGACGACCCTGCCCACCACATAGGCCACGATGAGCACCAAGCTGGCGCCAAAGATAGCTGGCAGCGCCACCAGGATGGCGTTGAGCATATTCATAGCGGGCCCGGTGACGGCCTCGAGGGCCAATGCGTCCAGGGCTGCGATCAAGACAGGGATCAGAATCAGCACGTAGATCACGATCCCCACCGCCCCCGACAGCTTCTTCTCGCCAAGAGCATCCGACAATCCGACGCGCTCGCTCAGCTGATCAGCCCCGATGGCGGCAAGGAGGTTCGTTACGATACGCTGTACGATCTTAGCGATAAACCAACCCACCGCCAGAATCAAAGCCGCTCCAAAAAGGTTGGGCAGGAAGCCGAGGGCCTGGTTCAGCATCTCCTGGACCGGCTCCAGGATCCCCTGAAGCGCCAGCGCCCCTAAGATCGCCGGCAAAAAGAGGAGGAAGACCAACCAGTAGACGGCGTTGGCCAGGGTGTCAGCCACAGAAACCCTTTCCTCCATCCCAGCCCCCGATCCCAATCGGTCATCCAGGTTGACCGCTCTCAGCACGCGGGAAACGATCAGTCGAAGACCGCTCGCCAGAATCCAGGCCACCAGCAGCAGTACTCCTGCGCCGATAAGACGAGGGGCATACTCGAAGATCTCCGTCAGCAGCTGGTTCAACGGCTGTGTGATCAGCGTCAGCCCCAGCGCCTCGAAAAACGCGATCAGGACGAGCAGCATCACCAGCCAGAAGACCCCTTTTCCGATCCATTGATCGGTCGCCAGACCCTTGGCTTGCTCCTCCTCCGAAAACCACCGGGCGAGCCGCTCGTCCAGATCGGTCCGCTGTACCGCCGACCGCACCACTGCTGACACGATAAGGGCGACCAGCCACCCGACCACCAGGATCACCAGTGCGCCTACGATCATTGGAATCGATGTGCCTAGAAGCTCTCCCATCTGCTCTACTATGATCTCACCCATCTCTCTATCTCCTTTCAGTGTATGGTTTATTGCCAGTAAGGCTCACTGTTCTCAGGGTTTGCCTGTCAATTCGGTGCACCCTCCTTTCTCTCAAGCCCAGCATCTTCGGCTCTCTCGACCGTCAGGCATCGGCTAAGCCGCCGGCGGCAACTCGGGCCACTCGAGGGGTGACCTCTCGACCTCACCCACGTAGACTCGATCTGTGGCATGTCCGATCCGTCGCTCGGCGTCGTACAGGTAAGCGTGCACGACGTACTCGCCCTCTTGCTCGGGGGTTATCGTCGTGGTGTAGCTGCTCTCGCCGCCCGCCTCCACCTGCAGGTTATCAAGCGTCGCCAACTCCTCGAACGCCCCTCGGGGCTGCTGGGCCCAGAACTCGAGGCGCAGGTCACCCCCAGTCCGCAAACCCCGGACCTGCGCCTCGCAGCGCAACTCCTCCCCCGGCGACGGATACGGCTGTGTCAGGGCGAAGACGCTGACCAGTTCGGCTGCTGGATCCCCCACGACAATCATCACGCCCGGTGATTCCCACTCGAACCGCTCATCACCTAGCCATCCCTGGACAGAAGCGTAAACCCGAGCGCTCAGGTCGGCGGAAACTCGGAAGGGAATATACGCTTCCTCGTCAGGGGGAAGGGAGGCAACGTAGTTGCCCTCGCCAGCCACTGCGATGGAGTAATCATCCATCGAGTGAAGCTGGACGCCCAGCCCGCTCAGGGGTTCGTTCCCCACGTTCTTGAGCTTCAGGGTCAGCCAATGCAAACCCGATCGATCCTATCGGGTGATACCTCACACTCAAGTGGATACTTGGTTGCCATTCTTGACCCTCCCATCGACTATATGAAGTGCCAGAAACGAGGACGCGCTCACCGGACCAGAAGAACCGGAACGCGCGTCACGTCCAGAAAACTCAAGACCGCCTCGTCCTCCAGCGCCCCTTCTCCTGCGGGGAGTACCAGGGTACCGCCCTCCTCGTGGGTCACGAGATGGGCCAGTCGGGAAACGCTCTCTTTCGTGAGCTTATGGAAGCTGAGCTCGATCCCGCGATCCTCCCACTCCTCCGTGACCTTCTGCTCCATGCGGGAAGCCTCGTCGGGACCGTCAGCCAGCAGGAAGATCATCACGTGCCCGTCATCGTCCTTGGTAAGCTCAGCGGCGGTGGCGACAGCCTTATCGGCCAGCAACGTGCCATCGTGGACAACCCGCATAGGGGGCTCTATCTCCGCGCCTCCCCTAAGGACCAGGGTGGACGCCGGGGTCTTGGTGAGGACCTCGCGGACAGCAGGGGCCAGGTGCTCCGTCTCGAAGGGCGACCAGGCCCCTTTCCCCATAATGACCACGTCAGCTTCAGCAGCCGCCGCCAGCACCTCGGGCGCCACTCGCCCTCGTACGACACGGAAGGTACAACGCGTCGCCAGGCGCTGTGTGCGCACACGGAACCGCGTATGGATCCGGCCTGCCTGTACCTGCAGCT
>SKLM01000413.1 GCA_007123205.1 Thermoflexales bacterium | reverse complement strand
TGAACGAGCGGTATCGCCTGGTCGAGTGCATCGGGTCCGGCGGGATGGCCGTGGTCTACAAAGGCGTGGACACGCTGCTGGAGCGCCGCGTGGCCGTGAAGGTGCTGCGGAATCGGTTCGCGAAGGATCCCGAGTTCCTGGAGCGCTTCAAGCGCGAGGCGCGGGCTGCCGCCAATCTGGATCACCCTAACATCGTCACCGTATTCGACGTGGGTCGGGACGGTGACCGCCACTACATCGTGATGGAGTACGTCGACGGCCCCGATTTGAAGGCGGTCATTCGCCAGAGGGAACGTCTCAGCGTCGACGAAGCGCTGGCCATCGGGATTCAGATCGCAAGCGGCGTCGGCCACGCCCACAAAGCGGGGGTCATTCACCGCGACATCAAGCCGCAGAACGTGCTGCTGACGGCGGGGGAGCGCGCGAAGGTGGTGGACTTCGGTATCGCCCGAGCCTTGTCCGAATCGGGCCTCACCGACTCAGACACCGTCTGGGGCAGTCCGATCTACTTCGCCCCGGAGCAGGCGGCCGGGGATCCACCGACACCGGCCTCCGACGTGTACAGCATCGGCATCGTGATCTACGAGATGCTGGCGGGGTCGCCTCCTTTCCGCGCGGATAACCCGACGGCGCTGGCCATGAAGCATCTGCGGGAGGAACCGCCGCCTTTGAGCTTCCACAACCCGGCGGTCCCCCCTCGGTTGGAGTGGATCGTGCGCAAGGTGCTTTCCAAGGAACCCTCGGCCCGCTATCGGACCGCCGAGCAGCTGGCGCACGTCCTGGAGGACTACCGGCTGCAGGTGGAGCAGCCGACCGGGTGGCAGCCGGCGCTCACGTCTCCCCCGCTGGCCGATTCTCCCAGAGAGAGGCCAGCCGTCAACGAACCGGCCACGGTCCAGAAGATGGGCTTTGGCTCGGAAGCCCTGGTCTGGATATTGGCCGTTATCGCCTTCGTCGCCGTGATCGGTCTGGTTCCCCTGTGGTGGCTGGTCTACCGATCATACGCCGCGACACCCATGCTCCCTCCTATGACCACGCCAACCGTCAGCGAGACGCGCGAGCCCTTGATGGTCACCGTGCCCAGCGTCGTGGATCGCCCCGTGGAGGAAGCCCGTAGCCTCCTCCAGCGTACGGGACTGGCGCTGAGCGTCGCGGAGGAGCGAGACGCCCTCGGAGCTGACGAGGGCATCATACTGGAGCAGAATCCGCCTGCCGGTGAGAATGTGCCCATCGACTCCACCGTGTCCGTGGTCATCAGCGGTCCCGCCCGCGAGCTAACCATGCCAGAGGTGATAGGGCATCGGGCCGATGAGATGCAGACGGGGCTCGAATCCGTGGGGCTGGTCGTCGCCCTTGCCGAGACCTGGAGCCGCGAGCCGGAGGGCTACGTGGTGGCCCAGGAGCCGGAGGCGGATACGACCATCCGCTCGGGCAGTACGGTGACCCTGACAGTCAGCAGCGGATCTGACATCGCCCTGGACGTCAACCTGGACGACAGGATTCGCCTGACGAGCGCGGTCCTTGAGCAGCGGTCATTGAGACCCGGCCGAATACTCGGCATCGCGCTGCGTTGGGAGGCAATCCAAAGACTGGATCAGCGGTACGTCGTCTTCGTCCATCTCATCGGACCTGATGGTCAGCTGGTAGCCCAGGATGATAGGGAGCCCCATCTGCCGACAACGGACTGGATGGGGGGGATCGCCATCGTCGATCCGCATCAGCTCACCGTTCCATCCAACGTGCCAAGCGGTCTCTACCAGGTGCGGACTGGGATGTATCCGGTGGGCGAGCCGGGCAATCGGGTCAGAGTCGTCGATTCCGGCTTCACCACCCACGACTCGGATAGTATCCTCATCGCCGAGATCGAGGTCACACGGTAGACGGTATGGCAGCGGGCGTCGGTTTGTGGTATAATCATCTTAGAAAATCGGACAGGCCGTCGGGCACGCAGTACAGGTGCCCCACACGTCTGTTTCCTGGAAACGGAGGAAGGTTGTGAACGGTAAGTCGAGGGGAAGTCCGTTCATCTATCTGATCATCCTGGCCGCTGTTGGGTTCCTGGTGTACAGCTTCTACTCCCAACAGGCCCAGGACGTCGGGGAGATGGACCTTTCGGAGGTGGCCACCCAGGTGCGGGAGGGTAACGTCGCCAGGATCCGCGTCGAGGATGACAAGCTGCTGATCGACCTGGCGGACGGCACCGAGGCTATCTCTCATAAGGGACCCGAGGCGACCCTCACCGAGCAGCTTCGAGATCTTGGAGTGACCGCCGAGAATCTGGCCGCCGTTGAGATCAGGGTAGTCAAGCCCCCGGACTGGATGACGCTCCTCAGCGCCGGCGGATCGATTCTGCTGGTGGTGGCACTGTTTGTCGGTGGATACTTCATGTTGCGCCAGTTCCAGGGCGCCAACAGTCGGGCCATGTCCTTCGGCAAGAGCCAGGCTCGGCTCCACACCGGAGATCAGCCATCCGTGACCTTCGAGGATGTGGGCGGGGCGCGAGAGGCTAAGGAGGCCCTCCAGGAGGTCGTCGAGTTCCTCAAACATCCGGATAAGTTCATCCAGCTGGGCGCCCGGATTCCGAAGGGGGTCCTGCTCATGGGATCCCCCGGGACGGGGAAGACCCTGCTGGCCAAGGGGGTTTCGGGGGAGGCCGGGGTGCCTTTCTTCTCCATCTCCGGCTCCGAGTTCGTGGAGATGTTCGTCGGCGTCGGCGCCTCACGGGTGCGGGACCTGTTCGATCAGGCCAAGAAGCACAGCCCGTGCATCGTCTTTCTCGACGAGATCGATGCCGTGGGGCGCCATCGGGGCGCCGGCCTCGGCGGTTCCCACGATGAGCGGGAGCAGACCCTGAACCAGATCCTGGTGGAGATGGACGGGTTTGACACGGACAGTAACGTGATCATTGTCGCAGCCACTAACCGTCCCGACATCCTGGATCCGGCCCTTCTGCGGCCCGGCCGATTCGACCGCCGCATAATCCTCAACCGGCCCGACATTCGCGAGCGCGAGGAGATCCTGAAGCTGCACGTGCGCGGCAAACCCTTGGCCGATGACGTGGATCTATACACGCTGGCGAAGGCGACACCGGGCTTCGTCGGTGCCGACCTCGAGAATCTGGTCAATGAGGCAGCGATTCTGGCCGCCCGTCGGAACAAGAAGGTCAGCGGCATGGTCGAGTTCGAGGAGTCGGTGGAGCGAGTGATTGCGGGGCCGGAGCGGAAGAGCCGCGTGATGTCGGAGAAGGAGAGACGCATCACAGCGTATCATGAGGCCGGTCACGCCATCGTGGCCCACGTGCTGCCCCTGTGCGACCCCGTCCACAAGGTCTCCATCGTATCCCGTGGCATGGCCGCCGGGTACACCATGGCCCTGCCCCAGGAGGATCGGAACCTGGTCAGCAAGGCCAAGTACCTCGACGACCTGGCCTTTGCGCTGGGCGGCCGCACGGCCGAGGAGTTGATCTTCGAAGACGTGACGACGGGCGCCGAGAACGATCTGAGCCGTGTCACCAAGCTGGCTCGGGATATGGTGACCCGTTACGGTATGAGCGACAAGCTCGGGCCCATGACCTTTGGCCGAAAGGAGGAGCTGGTCTTCCTGGGTAAGGAGATCGGCGAGCAGCGAGACTACAGCGACGCGGTGGCCCAGGAGATCGATCAGGAGGTGCGCCAGATCGTCCACGGCGCGCACAGGCAGGCTACGAACGTGTTGACGCAGTACCGGGAGCAGCTGGAGCATATAGCGGAGACTCTGATGGAGGTGGAGACGCTGGGCGCTGAGGAGTTCGTCGCCCTGTTCGAGGGTGCCGAGGGAAGCGCGGCAACCGAGCCCTCGACCAGTTCGCCGCCGCCATCGGGGTCCGAACAGCCGGCGGACCGGACGGCTCCAGAGCGACGCAAACCGGCGCTGGATATGCCACCAGCACCCGCACCGGCTTAGCGCACCTTTCCTGCCGTTGAGTTGACAGAAGGCGGGGCCGCTTGGCTCCGCCTTCTCCGCTCCCAGCTTCTCTCCGTACAGGCCGGACTAGTTCTCCTGCTCCCCCAACTCCTCCTCGAGAAGGACGCGCCTCAAGATCTTGCCCACCATCGTCTTGGGCAACTCGTCGCGGGTCTCCACGAAGCTGGGCACCTTATAGGGGGCCATGTTCTCCCGGCAGAACTCGAGGATCTCCTCCTCCGACGCGGTCTCGCCCTCCTTCAGCACCACGAAGGCCTTGACTCGTTCGCCCTTCTCGGCACTGACGGGCACCCCGACGACGGCACACTCCTTGATCTTGGGGTGCTCGTAGAGCACCTCCTCGACCTCCCGCGGGTAGATGTTGAACCCACCCGCCCCCAGGATCATGTCCTTCTTCCGATCGACGATCTGGAAGTAGCCGTCCGCGTCCATGCGGCTCAGATCACCGGTATGGAGCCAGCCATCGCGCAGCGCGTTGGCCGTCTCCGTGGGCATGTGCCAGTACCCCTTCATCACCTGGGGCCCGCGGACGACCAGCTCTCCGACCTCCCCCGGCGCCAGGTCCTTCTCACCGGTCTCGGCGTCGACGATCTTGGCGTCGGTGCTCGGAAAAGGCACTCCGATGGTTCCGATCCGATTGTCGCCGAAGACGGGGTTGGCGTGGGTGACCGGCGTGGCCTCACTGAGGCCGTATCCTTCGACCAGACGGGCCCCAGTCAGCTCCTGGAACTTCTGTTGCACCTCGACGGGCAGCGGCGCCGCCCCACTGATGCACGCCTGGATGGAGCTCAGATCGAACTTCTCCAGCTCCGGATGGTTGTTGATACCCACGTACATCGCGGGGACCCCGGGGTAGAGAGTCGGGCCGTGGGCGTTGATCGACTTGAGCACGTGCATCATCACCCTGGGATTGGGGATCAGGATCATGGTGCTGGCGGTCAGGGTGGCCAGGTTCATACACGCGGTCATAGCGTAGGAGTGGAACAGGGGCAACGCGGTCATCACCACGTGTTCGGCTGGCTTCATGCGGGGCAACCAGGCACGGATCTGCACGGCGTTGGCCTGGGTATTCCGGTGCGTCAGCTGAGCCGCCTTCGGGACACCCGTGGTGCCGCCCGTGTACATCAGCACGGCCGTGTCCTCCATATCGATCTCGGCCAGCGTGGGTTTCGCCGGCGCGCCGGACAGCACCTCCGGGAACCAGTAGGTGTCCGCATCACCCGAGATGTCCTGGTGGTGCCCCTCCTTCTTCTCCGTCGCCAGCGTGAACAGGAACTTGAGCAGACCGGGGAAGTACTCCTTGATG
>SKLM01000206.1 GCA_007123205.1 Thermoflexales bacterium | reverse complement strand
GGGTGACCCATAGCGCTCGCGCCTCAAAGACCTCCTCGACGATCTCTGCTCTCGCCACAAGCGGCAGGAACACAACATGATCGAGGCCATCTACCAACTGGATTGGAGGAGCCGGCGTCGGTGACGGGAACAGAGCTGGGGCGACCGGTGGCGGCTCAATCCTCCCATCGGCGTATCCCTGCTCGAAGTACCAGGCCTCGTTCAGCCCCACGACCAGCGCAGCGGCGAGCAGGTCATCGGGCCCGCCCGAACGCTCACCGTCGGGCGGCCCGGCGGGGCTGTCGGGATCCTGCACATTCTGATCGTATCCGGCCCTTTCCCGCCATAACTCTGACCCCGCTTCCAGCGCATCGAGCTCGTCCGCCCGGGGCTGAGCAGCCTGCGGCGCTCCAGCGCTGCCGAGAAGCAGCTGGACGACGAGGACCAGCGTCACTGCCAGGAAAGCGCGACGGCCCACCTTCTTCATTGCTCCTCCTCCCCTTCCATAATCGCCTCGGCGTGCATCAGCAGGAGCTCGATCCGCTCGGGTGGCCTCTCGCCCATCTCCAGGTAGGCCCGCAGCAGTTCTCGATCCGTCATCTCCTCCCGCCCTCCATCGCCCGGGCCTGAGAGGTGTTCCAATTCGATCTCATCGCTGACACTGCGGACTCCAGCTGCGTCGGAGTCGGGTGAGGGGCAATCGCGCTCCATTGGTGTTATGCACCTCCGCTGTAAGCCTTCAAGGAGAACGTCATAGGGATGCAGCCATGCTTCGCGTTCAACCGCCACCATCCACCACCATCCGGTTCCAGGAACGGGAACATTCGATAGCAGGCGTAGGGGAACTCGTGCAGGAACTCGATCTGCAAGCCGGCCGAGATCAGCGCATTGACCACGTCGCCGAGACTATGGGCCCATTCGTACGTGACATGCCGGGTACCCGCTGCCCCCCCGGACGCATACGAGCCCTGGTTCTCGAATCTCATTGGCTCGGTGTCGTGGAAGTAGGGATAGTGGACCTCAAGCTTCTCGGCGTCACATCTGTCGTAGAAGACACTGGCGAACGGGTGGATCTCGGCGATGTAGAACGTTCCATGGGGTTCCAGATAATGAGCGATCACCTCCGCCCAACGCGCCAGATCGGACAGCCAGCACAGCACGCCATAGGAGGTGAACACGATGTCGAACCGCCCGGACAGCAACCCCGGAAGCTCGTGGATATCGGAGCAGACGAAGTTGGCTTCGACTCCGACCTCCTCCCTCAAGGAGCAGGCCAGAGCGATCGCCTCTGGGGAGAAATCGACGCCCGTGACCTGAGCGCCCAGCCGTGCCCAGGAGAGCGTATCCAGGCCAAAGTGGCATTGGAGATGGAGCAGCGACTTACCTGCCACATCTCCCAGTTCCTCCCGTTCCAGATCCATCAGGGTCAGCTTACCGGCTTTGAAACCCTTCACATCGTAGAACCCGGATTCAGCGTGGAGCGAAACCTTCTCGTTCCACCAGGCTCGATTCGTCTCGAGGTGTTCGCTCATTCCGCACCGCCTCCTGGCCTCAGCCAATCCCATGCCAGCCTGTGGAGGGCCCCTGGCAGCTTAGCTGTCAGCCTACCGACAGGATCAACGATACGCTCCATACCTGTCGCCCTGTCGTCGTCTACAATCCCGTTGCACAACTACCCGCGGCCTGTCGATTATACTTGAGTGACCTGACCATGACAAGGAGCGCCGGTGCCTGCCGAATGCACACTTGCGAATGCCGCACTGCAGCGTATAATCAAACCGATGTCAAGTCTTACCAGGTTCAGCGTCCCGGAGATCGCTGCAGGACTGAATCAGCCCTTCTCGGTGGCCCACGTCGCCTACGTGGACGACGTGCTGGTGGGTGTCTACATCTGCGAGGGTGAGCTCCCCCAGCACAAGCACGTGGACGTCGATGAGCTGTTCTGGGTGTACGAAGGCGCCATGCACTTGGAGAGCGATTACGGTGATCTGAACCTCGGGCCCGGAGATCTGACCGTGGTGCCGAAGGGGACCCAGCATCGGACCACGTCTGCCGAGGGCGCTACCGTGATCCTCCTTCGCTGCGGCTTCTTGCCGGACCGCAAGAACGGCAAGCGACGCCTCTACGCAGTCGAGGAGCGGGGGCTGGCTCGGGTGAATGTGCCCACCCGGGGGGAGGAGCTTGTGACCCCCTTCTGCTTTGAGTCATTGACTCATGTCGAGGACTCGATGATCCAGATCGGCCGGGGAAGCGGGCGTTGGCCTGTGGAGCTGCCGGTGGCCCACGACCGGATGCTCTACGTGGTTGACGGAGGGCTCACGGTGCGGACCGTGCGGGCCAGGCTGCGCCTGCAACCTGGAGACTTCACCGTGGTGCCCCGTGGTGGTTTCTATCACCTCTATACCACTGAGAACACACTGCTCGTCCGCTTGACGCGCACCGCTCCCGGATGGGCAGCTTGACCGAGGATTTCTCCGGTCAGCTCTGTCCCAGCTGGCGGCGACATGTCAGCGGGCAGGGCTCTGTCGAGCAGGCCGGTCGGGCCCTTCGCCTCATCAACTCGAGCACATCCTCAAGCCGGTACACCAACGCCCAGATCGACGACTATCAGCGTCGGTCTCGCCGCCAGTTCCCGTGGCATCCCCCGTTGCAGTTGACCGTCCGGGCCCGTTTTTCCCATGGAGCAGAATCCCTCTCCGGTACCGCCGGGTTCGGTTTCTGGAACGACCCTTTCCTGATGACCGAGCGCCGGATACCGACGCTGCCCCGTGCCATCTGGTTCTTCTACAACTCCGCACCGTCTGACATCAAACTCGACGCGAAGACCCCGGGTCGCGGCTGGAAGGCCACCACCATCGATGCTCTGCGGCCCGTCGCCCTTCTGCTCGCTCCGTTGGCGGTGCCGGCTGCCCTGCTGATGAACATACCGTCTCTCTACCGGGTCCTCTGGCCTCCTGTCCAGCGGGCCCTGCACGTGCGGGAGTCGCTGGTAGAGGCAGCCATGACCCAGTGGCACACCTACCGCATCCATTGGGGGATCGAGCGGGCGACGTTCTCTGTCGATGGCGAGAGGGTGATGGCCCACGCCCCGTCTCCCGGAGCCCCCTTGGGCTTCGTGATGTGGCTGGATAATCAGTACATGGTCGTCAAGCCGTGGGGGCGGTTCCGTTGGGGACTGCTGGAGGAACCGTGTTGCCAGTGGATGGAGGTAGATCGGCTGGTCATTGAGACCGGTGTGTCGTGACGCCTGGAGGAGGCGCAGCCCCCGCGAACTTCCGTCGTCTCCCCCGCGCAGCTGCCCGGTTCCCCTGGGTGTCGTTGGCGGTCACCTGACGCCCAGGGGTCCGGCTGGGCGGCTCCTCGACGCCACCGGCGGTCGGTGTTCCGATAAGCTCACGCTTCGCTGCAGCGGGATGTCCAAACGACGACCGCCGGGCCTGGAGGTAGACCCGGCGGTCGCCCTGCTGCGGAGGGTAGACTATGCTTCTTTGAAGACTGCGTCCAGCGTCTCGTCGGGCACGTCCCAGGTCACGTCGTGCGGTGGGAGCGGCTCATACCTCATGAACTCCGGGACGCGGTCGTCGGCCGCGGTGAAACCGGCCGTTCGGTTGAAGGCCAGCTCCTTGTCCAGGATCTCCTGACCGATTCGCGTCACGTCGTCCCCGGTCCAGTCGGTCCCCAACAGCCCGTTGCACTCCTCTACCAGACCCTCGAAGCCCTCGGCGATATCGAGGATGGCGAAGGCGATGAACAGACAGTGGCCGCTCATGTCGATGAAGGCCGTCGTCTGCTGGAATGCTCGCACTAGATCTGCCTTGTCCACGTCGAACTGATCTACGTCGCCACCCACCGCCAGAATCTCAGGGGCGATGGTGTAGCCTGATGTATGGTCGGCTCCCATCGTGGAGATGGCGTATGTCATGCCAATGCCCTTGATGGCGCGCGGCTCGTAAGCCGGCATGCCCTGTCCCTTCACGGTGGGCGAGCGCTCGTTGCCGAAGGCGTTGGCGGTGAACTCCGCACCTTGCCCCAGGATGTGGCCCAGAGGAGTCCCCTGGCGGATATCCTCATCCAGCCATTTGATGGCTGCCTCGCCGTCGCCGAAGCCAGCAATACCGGAGTCCATCGCCACGCCAATGACAACGCCGGCCTCGATGGTGTCGATCCCCAGGTCGTTGCATTGCCAGATCAGCTTGCCGATCGTGTCCAGATCGCCGATACCGCAGTTGGCTCCCAGCGCCCAGGTGGACTCGTACTCTATACAGGAGACCATCTCCTCGCCATCTGCGTCGAACCAGGTGTTAGAGCACTGGATCACGCAGCCCGGGCTGCAGGCGTGGTTGTACAGTTCCTTGCCCAATCGCTCCTGGTTCCCCTCAAAGATCGCCTCACCGGAGGTGGCTGCGGCCTCCTCGAAGCGGCCTTCACGGAAGTTGCGGGTGGGATAAGCACCGGCCTCGTTGATGATATTGACCAGCACGGCCGTGCCGTAGGTGTTGAGACCTCCCTTCGGCTTGGTGATGTCGTGGCTGCGGAGGGCGTTTAGCATCTTCTTGCGGCCCTGATCGAACAGGTCCTTGTCGGCCATCTCTACCCCGGGCCCATCGGTGTCGTCGACGATGATGAACTTGAGGCCCTTGCTGCCGGCCACGGCGCCCAGCCCCCCGCGCCCGGAGTAACGGCTGGGCCGGTTCTCCCTGTCGTTGAAGCAGAGCCCGGCCATAGCCATCTTCTTCTCGCCCGCCACACCGATAGTCATCATCCCTGCCCGATCCCCGAAGCGTTCGAAGACCGAAGGCGCCATTTCGTAGAGGCTTCTACCCGCGTATTCATCGGCATCGAAGAACTCGGCCCCGTCCTTGGTGACACGCAGCCCCCACCAACCCTCTTCCTCCGGGCGTCCTTCCACGACGATCGCCTTAATCCCCAATCTGGCGAGTTGCTGGCCCCATCCAGTCCCGGCGTTCGACTCCTTGATCGTGCCGGTGAGGGGAGACTTCCCCCCCACGGACACGCGGGCTGTGGTGGGAGCCACGCTGCCCGTCAGAAGCCCTGGTGCGAAGACCAGCTTATTGTTCGGCCCCAATGGGTGACAGGTGGGATCGACCTCGTCGTAGAGTATGGTCGACGTGAGGCCGCGACCTGCGAGGTGCTGATACTTCTCAGGCACTTCTTCGTAGGTGGCGGTACGGTCTGTCATGTTGATACGTAGGATTTCGGCCACTGTGGATACCTCCCTCCTTGACTATGCACTCCGACGAACAACAAAAGGAGGCCGCTGAGACGTGGCCCTGCGGCCAGGTCCAGATCTGCCTCCTTTGCAATCATGGCGGGCGCAGGAATCACTTCCTGAGCCTTATCGCTCATCCGCCCCTTATCTTCCGGGAACGCGATGAGTCGGAAGGTTATGGCATTTGTAATGAGCGGTCAAGCTGAATTCTACACGACATAGACGACCGTGTCAAGCCTCGGCTCTGCGATGGCCAGCCTGGATATGCGCTACTCGTCGGGCTTGGTATAAGCGTGGTGAATGCCCCGATCCTTCCGTTGGCGGAACGAATCCTTCAGCGTCTCGTCCAGGCTTGCTCCAAAGCGATACTGGAACGGCCACATGCTGCGGCGATGGGAGATGCCCAGCCGGTCGCCGTCGTGGAGCTCGACGTCCCGGTCCGTATCCACCCCGGGCATCGCAGCCAGCTTCCCGTTGATGAACGTGATCCCCTTCTCCTCCGGCGGGAGTCTCAGGAGGTCGAGAAGGTGGGCCACCGTGCTTCCCTCTGGTAGCCGGAGATGCAGCTCGGCATAGCTTCGCTCCACCCTTCGATCCTGCACCAATTCTTCGTCTATCTCCTTCCCATAGCGGGAGATAGGCCCATACAACCACACCTCGACTGTCATCCTATCGCTCATAGGGTTGCTCGCTCTTGAGGAAGTCTCCTACCGTTCCACTATGACGGCGACTGTGACGCCATCACCACCCTCCCTGTAGTCGGCTGCCTCGAACTCCCGGACTAACGGATGGTTCGCCAGGAAGTCACGTACGGCCAGCCGCAAGGTCCCAGTGCCTTTACCGTGGATGATCCGCGCCTCCGGCAGCCCGGAGCGCATAGCTTGATCCAGGTAGCGATCCAACTCCCTCAGGGACTCCTCGACTCGGCCACCCCGCAGGTCGATGCTCCGCCCCGGAGACGGCGGGGTCTCGGTGCTGACCGATGGCCCTTCGGGAACCTGCTCCGGCCCCTCCCCTTGGCGGAGCTCCAGGGCCGCCAAGGCCACCTGAGTTCGCGCTCGCCCAACCTGCACCTCGGCTTCCCCTTCTGCGACTTTCAGCACCTCCCCCTCCGATTTCAGAGGCCGCACCCAGACCCTGTCGCCAGGTTGGATCGCCCGCCTCTCCACAATGCCGGACCATTCATCCTCCGTCGCTTGCTCGGGAGTCTCCAACGGCCTTGCCGTCGGCATCTCGGATTCCAGGGTCTTCAGCTCCTCCGTGACGGTCCGGACCGCGTCAACGGGTGCCGCGGCGGCTCTCAGGCGGCTTCGCAGTTGGCGCACCTCCCTGCGGACACTATCCAGCAACTCAGCTGCCTCACGGCGTGCTTCCTCGAGGATCTGTTGCCGCTCGTCCTCGATAGCGGCCAGCCTATCCTGGAGCCCCCTCAATATGCGCTTCGCCTCAGCCCGTGCCGCATCCGCTTCTTCTCGGGCCTGCGCCATCTCAATGCGCAGTCGGTGAATGTCGTCGAGCATGTCCTGGGTACGCCGATCCTCGGCGGAGACCATGTCCCGCGCCTCCTCGACGATCCTCTGCGGCATATTCAGGCGTCGGGCGATGGTCAGTGCATTCGAGCGTCCCGGCAGCCCGATGCTCAGTCTGTAGGTGGGACTGAGCGATTCTGCATCGAACTCGACCGACCCGTTTCGCGCCCCGGGTGTGAGCTGCGCGTACGTCTTCAGTTCAGGATAATGTGTGGCGACAAACGTCGTCGATCGTCGCCTTCGGAAATGCTCGAGCAGTGCCCGGGCCAGCGCAGACCCCTCGGCTGGGTCGGTGCCCGCACCCAGCTCATCCAACAGCACCAGGCTGCGCTCATCGGCCTTATCCAGGAATGAGATGATGTTGGTGATGTGGCTGGAGAAGGTGGACAGGCTCTGCTCGATCGACTGCTCATCGCCGATATCGGCGTATACATCGTCAAATGGCGAGAGCGCCGAGCCCGCCTCCACGGGAATGTGGAGGCCAGCTTGGGCCATCAGTGTCAACAATCCCACCGTCTTCAGGCTCACCGTCTTGCCCCCGGTGTTGGGCCCGGTGATGACCAACATAAAGGTCTCTTCATCGAGCTCTACGTCGATGGGGACTACCCCTTCCGGATCGAGCAGCGGATGGCGAGCTCCCAATAGGCGCACTGTCGATCCTGGGTGGGCATCTGTCCGGCCCGAGAAGGTCACCAGCTCCGGTTCCGCAGCGTCGATAACTTCAGCGTACTTCGCCTTTGCGAAGGTCGCGTCGAGCTGCCCCAAGGCATCCACCGTCTCTTCGATGGCCAGCGCGTTCTGACCGATCTGCAGTGAGAGGGCAGCCAGGATGCGCCGCACCTCTTCCTCCTCTTCAAGTTGGAGCATACGCCAAGCATTGTTGAGCTCGACCACAGACAGGGGTTCGATGAACAGCGTCACCCCCGAGGAGGATCGATCATGGACCACCCCGCGGATCTTGTCCCTGAACTGCGCTTTGAGAGGGATGACGTATCGGTTTTCCCTGCGCGTTATGAGCGCCTCCTGCAGGTAGGGTGCATTCCGCGCGGCGCTGATGATGTTCTGGAGCTTGGCCTGGATCCGGTCGTGCGCAATCCCCACCTCGCGACGTAAGCGGCTCAGGGAAGGCGAGGCTTGGTCGCGAACAGCGGCCTGGTCGTCGATACAGCGGTTGATCTCCTCGATAATCTCCCCGCAGGGCCGGATCGCGTCTGCGACTTGGCCCAGATGTGGGAAGGTGTCCTCCAGTCGGCTCAGCGTACGCTGGAGCCTTCGACCCGCAGCAAGGGTATCCCTCACGTCCAACAGGTCACCGGCGGCCAGGATCTTCCCCCGCCTCGCATCGGCCGTCAGTGGGCGGACATCGTGCGCGCCCCCGACAGAGGTGCCCGGTCTTTCCCGCAGGAGGACGCGGGCTTCACTGGTGGTCGCCAAGCGACTCTGGATCTCCCCAAAATCCGACGTCGGTCGAAGCGCCAGAACCTTTTCCCGGCCCGCCGAGAAGCTGGTGTGCGTCGAAAGCAGCTGGAGGATCTTCGGATACTCCAGTGTAGACAGGTGCTTATCGTTCACGAAAGATCTAGATCGTAGACATATATGGCCGGCGGTCGTCCGGCGAACCAGAAGGACTGTGCGCGGTAATGCAGTTCGAGCACGCGGTTCAGCTCAGGGCGCAGAGACGCCTCATCGTAGACGGGATGCCCAGCTAGGCCATACCCGATTGTGCTGAACAGCAGTGCAGCGACCAGGACGCCGACAGCCAGGTAGATCACTGCACCGCCCACTTGATCCATAGGCCCCAGGAGGGCCAGATGTGTGTCTTCGAATGAAGCTCGGAAAAGCAGCTCTAGGATTATCCACAGAACGACGGTCAGCGCCGCGAACGAGAGCGCCAGGGCCGGGTAGTCTAAGCGTGCGGAGCTGAGCCCTGGGCCTGCGGGAGCTCCGCCCAGGCCCACGGTCCCCAGGATGTTAAGAAAGCTCCGCGAGTAGGGTGTGAGCACCGGATAGAAGCTCGCCGCCAGTCCCGTCGCAAGGTAGCCGGCCAGACCCGTCAGGATTCCCCCCAGGATCGTCCGCATCGTGCCGAGGGCAGCGAAGCTTACCATGACGAACAGCATGGTCACATCGATCCACCCCAGGTCGCGCGCTCCCAGGAAGTAGTAGGACCCGATCCCGACGACACCCAGGGTCCCGATGACGAGAGCGGTGATCCATCGTCCTTCTGCTCTTCTATTGGGGATGTTCTCGAATAGGGTCACCTCTCCCTCCAGTATAGGACCTTCTGAGAACTGGACGATGCGTAGCCGTCACGGGCTGGTTGGGTGTGGAGCGGTCAGTTTTATCGTGAAGCTCATCTATCGTCCCGCGCGTCACCGTCACATGCTACAACTATAGCACAGCGCAGGCCTGCAGCAAGTCCACGCGCCCGCCCTAGGGAAGCTGACAACAAAAAAAGGGGACGGCCCGTCCTGATCGGACGCTGGGCCGTCCCCGTTCCTGGGCAAAGGCTTTGCCGGAGAGCCTTCACCCCTACATTGTGCTTCGGATGTGGCGTAAATCGACTAGCTGCCGCTTGCCTGGCTTGCCTCCTCACCCAGGCGCGCCGGGCTGACGGCCACTCTGGAGACACGGCTGGCCTCCCTGACCCCGAGTCGGGCCTGGCGCTCCGCAGCCGTCATCGTGTTTCGCATCAGCATCGCGTTCGTCATCGGCCCCGTCCCACCCGGTACCGGGGTAATGGCGCTGGCAATCTCCTTGATGTTCTCGAAGTCTACGTCACCGACCCACTCTCCGTCCATCTCCGCGAAGCCAAAGTCCAGCACCGTCGCGCCTTCCTTCACCATGTCCGCGGTAATCAGGTGAGCGACCCCGGTCACACTGGCCAGGATGTCGGCCTCTCTCGTCATAGCGGACAGAGGCTTCGTGTGCAGATCGCAGACCGTCACGGTGGCCCAATGGCGCGTGAGCAGCAGCGATAGGGGCTTCCCGATCAAGTTGCTGGCCCCGACGATGACGGCCCGCTGCCCATCGACCGTGATGTTGTAGCGCTTCAGCAGCTCCAGGCCCCCCAGGGGCGTCGCCGGGACGAAGTACGGACCTACGTTCTGCGGCTGATCGACGAAGGCCGCGCGCGCCAGGCGTCCGGCGTTCAGCGGATGGGCTCCATCGATGTCCTTTCCGGGATCCAGAGCTTCGATGACGACCTCCGGCCGAATGGTCTCAGGCAACGGCTGCTGGATGATGACCCCGTTGACGGTGTCGTCTCCGTTCAGGTTGCGGATCAACCGCACCATCTCCTCCTCCGTCACGTCGGAGGAGCGCGTGTGGGCGACAAAGGTGATGCCAACCTTGTTGCAGGTACGCTCAATCATGCCGCCATAGCTGACTGAGGCGGGGTCGTCACCAGCGCGAACCAACGCCAGCGTCGGCGGGGCACCGTACTCGGCTTGATACGACTTGACTTCCTGCGCGATCTCGTTCAGAATCGTCTTCGATACTTTTCGACCGTCCAGAATCTTGGCGCTCATTTCTCAACCCTCCCTTTATTAGGTGTTCTCCGTTCGCTTAACGCGGTAGCTTGTGCTCCATTGTTGGCATTTTCTGGTTCGATGGTATCCTATCACACTGGCGCAGCCTTGTCATCGGCCGAAGTATCCATCTTTCTCTCGTGTCTTGTCCCTGCGAGAAAAGCGCAGGTCGTCCGGCTGAGCCCTGGGCATTGTGTTTAGTGGGCCTTGATCACTGGGCCTAGCGTCTTCTACGTCATCGTGCGTAGATAGGAGCTACGAGTCATGACCAGTCCGGGTGCAAGGTACATAGGCCAAATATGTTTGCGCATCCATCCGCGGGATGATATAATTTTGAACATCGTACTCTAGTGAGGACCGAGATGACCGGACACCCAATACGCGTCCTATTGGCCGACGACCATGCCGTCGTCCGTCAGGGTACCCGAGAGCTGCTCGACCGCGAAGAGGACATCGATGTCATCGCCGAGGCCAGCGATGGCCGGCAAGCGGTACAGCTGGCCATCCGAGAACGCCCCGACGTGGTCGTCATGGACTTCGCCATGCCGGAACTCAACGGCATTGAGGCGACGCGACAGATCAAGGCGGTTGCTCCCGGCATCGCAGTGCTCGTGTTGACTGCCTACGATAGCCATCAGTACATCTTCGCTTTCTTGGAGGCGGGAGCAGCCGGCTATTTGCTCAAGGACGTCCAGGTGGATGAGTTGGTAAAGGCTATTCGCGCGGTACACGCCGGAGAGTCCATCCTCCATCCGGCAATTGCTCGCAAGGTCGTCGATCGCTTCGCCCAGCCCCGGGAGGACCTGTATACGGTCCACGCCGCCTTGGATGCCCTAACTGAGCGAGAGCTCGAGGTAATCAAGCTGGCTGCGAAAGGGATGTCCAACCGCGAGATTGCGCAGGAGCTGACCATAAGCGTTCGCACGGTTCAGACTCATATCACGAATGTATTCAACAAGATGGGCGTTGGCTCTCGTACCGAGGCGGTAGTCCACGCCCTGCGTAAGGGGTGGATCACCCTCGAGGACACCCTGTGAGCAACCTTGTGCCCAGTAGCGCGGCCTGGATCTTCCGCCTGCTTGCCGGAGATCGTCTGCCGGATAGCGGTCTGATCGCCGGCAGGAGCTCTCCAACGTCATCACGCTGGGCCTGTGGTTTTCGATTGAGTCGGGCCCCGGAGGGTCTGCACTGGAGGGCTGATTCACCGTGGTGTCGTTGGGTGCCGAGCGCCCCGGTGGATGGTTCGTGGTAAGGTTCTCGCCAGCCGAGCCTATCTTGAAGGCGACGGCCGTCCGGCTCAGCCGGCGTATCGTGTCGGAGAGGGAGGTCGACAAGTTATGCTGAAAACGCCAGTGCAAGCGAACGCCCGTCGTTCGGTGGGCGACGCCGTGTCCCGCCTGGAGACGATCCACGAGGTCACCACCACCCTGACTCAGTCGTTCGATCTGGAACACACCCTCGACGACATCCTCGACAAAATACTTGAGGTCCTCGGACTTGGTGCCGGTGCGATCTATCTGCTGAATGAGCAGGCCCAGGGCCTGACTCTGGTCGCTCACCGGGAGCTGCCGTCGGAGGTGACTGCCGAATCCGATGGGTTGACATCCGCTCGCATCCTGGCGCGTCACGAGGAGCTCCAGTGCAAGCTGGCGGGGCCTCTGCGCGCCAAGGGCGAGATCAACGGACTGCTGTTCGTGGGCGATCGGCGGACCTGTCCGATACTGCGTCAAGACGAGGACCTGCTCAACACGGTCTGCAACACCATGGGCGTCTTTGTGGAGAACGTGCGCCTCTACCAGGAGCAGGCGCGCCAGCTGGAGATTGAACGTTCGGTCATCCAGGTGACCGAACAGGTCACGTCCGAACTGGAGCTGGACCGCGTGCTTCCGAAGGTGATGGAAATTGCGGCGGACCTCGCTGGCGCGGACGGTGGCGTGATCGCCCTCTTGGACGAGGAGCGAAATACCATCCGCTATCCCTTTGTCCATCATCTCCCACCCGAGTTGGTGGATGTGACCGTATCAAAGGGCGAGGGGCTGTCCGGACAGGTGATAGCCACGGGTCAGCCCATGATCATCGACAACTACGCGGACTATCCCCACGCCGTGCCGGCTTTTGTCCAGGCGGGGCTCACCAGTGTCGCTACCGTGCCTGTGGTAAAAGGTGATCGGATCTTTGGCGCGCTGAGCGTTCTCAGCATCAGCGAGGCCAGGCCTTTTTCGGATCGAGAGATAGCGATCCTCACGGCCATGGGGCGACAGGCTGGTATCGCTGTTGAGAACGCGTATCTCTACGAGAACATGCGCTTCTACGCCCGACAGATCACCCAGGCCCAGGAGAACGAACGCCGGCGCATCGCCCGTGAACTCCACGATGATACGATCCAGTCACTCGTGGGGTTGTCCCGCCACCTCGAGGCCCTCACGGCTTCTGATGATCTGCTATCTCCCGAGGCTGCCGACCGGGTTGGTGAGCTCCAGGACGCCACCCGACAGATGATCGAGCGGATGCGTCGCTTCAGCCAGGATCTGCGACCCTCCATCCTCGACGACCTTGGCCTTCTGCCCACCCTCGAGGAGCTCGCCAGTGACCTGGACCGGCAGCCCGGGATGCGGGCGGAGCTCCGGTTGAGGGGCGAGGAGAGAAGACTGTCATCGGAGATGGAGCTGACCCTGTTCCGCATCGCTCAAGAGGCGCTGAACAACATCAGAAGACACGCTGATGCCAGCGAGGTCATCATCACGGTGGATATGAGTGACAGCACCATAAAGGTGACCGTAGAGGATGACGGTATGGGCTTCGAACCGCCGTCGCTGACAGACCATCGTGCGACGGGGGGCAAGTTGGGACTCATTGGGATGCACGAACGCGCTCGTTTGCTGGGAGGATCCTTGATGGTGGACTCCGAACCCGGCAGAGGGACTCGTGTGATCGTCAGTGTGCCCGCCTAACGGCAGAAGGAGAATGACATATGAGCATCGAGGAGATCATCGAAGCTAAGATCAAGCCGCGCCTTGTTGAAGCTTTCGGAAGACAAACGGGTAACGCTCTGATTACTGAGGCGACCCTGGCCTACGTCAGCACCGATGGCAGCGAAGGAGAGAGGGTTGCAGCCTTCATCAACGCGATTCGCTTCGACGAGCGGGTGATCAACACGTGGGGCGACGAAGTTGCAGCCGTGGAGGCAGATGAGTGGTTCAGCCTGCTGCGACCATACCTGGAGTCGGAAGAGGAGGCCGAGTCCGCTCGGATTCTTGATGGTCGCGCTATGGCCGAGGAGGTGCGGGAGGAGATTGTCGCCGCCGTGGGTGAGTTTGAGGACAAGCACGGCTTTGCGCCCACGATCGCCGTCGTGCGCGCCGGCGACGATCCGGCCTCCGTGAGCTACGGCAAGATGATCAGACGGTCGTTCGAGGATGCCGGGATGCACTTCGTGCTCCATGAGTTGCCCGGAACCAGCGACCAGGATCAGATCATCGACGTCGTCACCCGGCTGAATGCCCAGCGGAACATCAACGGTATCATGGTGCAGGAACCGCTCCCCCGGGAGATCGATGATATCGCTGTCAAGGCTGCTATCAGACCGGAGAAGGACGCCGATGGTGTGAACCCGATCAATGCGGGACGGTTGGCCCAAGCAGATCCGGTGGGCCGCCAGGGAGCTGTCAAGGATTACCTGGTTCCCGCCACACCGCTGGGCGGTCTGGAGATGTTGACGCGGGCGGGGATCACGATCGACGGGGCACACGCTGTGGTCGTCGGGCGCTCCAACATCGTCGGGCGCCCCATGTCCTTCCTGTTGATGCAGCATCACGCCACCGTCAGTATGTGTCACTCCCATACCCGCCCGTTGGGCTCAGTGACGAGGGGAGCCGACATTCTCTGCGTTGCCGTCGGCGTGGCCGAGCTTATCAAGGCGGATATGGTGAAGCCCGGCGCCGTGGTCATCGACTTCGGCTTTAACAAGAAAGGGGACAAGTGGGTCGGTGACGTTGACTTCGACGAGGTGAAGAAGGTGGCAGGCGCCATCACGCCCGTGCCTGGTGGGACGGGTTCGATGACGAATGTGATGCTGATGAGGAATGTGCTCGAGGCCGCCGAGCGGCAGGTGCAGCGACGCAGGAAGTAAGCCGCTCCGGGGTCCCATGATCTGCTGGCGTGGCTGTACAGACGCCGGGCCCGGCCTGAGCCTGTTCAGTTGACCGCCCCCCCCGCTATGGTATCATAAACGACTAACGCTTTCGTGTCGTGCGAACTGGGGCGAGGGCGTAAGCTCCTCGCCTCAGTGCCTGTGAGGCTATAGTGGCGGTCAGATGGAGCCGGTGCGTATTCTGCTGGTCGATGATCATCTGCTTTTCCGCAAGGGGCTGACCCGACTCCTGGACGTCCAGCCCGATTTCCACGTCGTGGCAGAGGCTCCCGACGGCCTCGTTGCTCTTGAGCGGGCTCGGGAGCTCCGGCCGGACCTCGTTCTGATGGACATCAGCATGCCCCACTGCGATGGTCTGGAGGCGACCCGACGGATCAAGGCCCAGATCCCGGACGTGAAGGTGGTCATACTAACCGTCTCCGACGACGAGCACGATCTGGTTACTGCCGTCAAGTACGGCGCTGATGGGTATCTGCTGAAGGATATCCAGCCGGAGGAGCTTTTCCAACACATCCGGTGCGTCGGGCAGGGTGAGACTCCGCTGTCGCGGGGCCTGACCCGCAAGCTCTTCAATCAGCTGGCGCTGCGAAGCCGACCCGTCCCGGAACCGGCGGCAGCCGCGGTGCTTTCGCAGCGGGAGTGTGAGGTGTTGGCCCTGGTGGTGGAGGGCTTCACGAATCGCAGAATAGGCAACGAACTCGGCATCACCCGAAACACGGTGAAGAACCACCTTCGCAGCATCTATGCCAAGTTGCGTGTTGATAATCGTACCCAGGCGGCAGCCCAAGCCGTGCGCTCAGGGCTCGTTTTCCTTCCAGAGCGCCTTGACTGATGCGCGACCACCCGACTGATGATCCTTTTCTCTCTCGCCTCTCTGGCTCCGCTGTCTCATCGCTGGGCAGCGAGCGGCGCCCGCCGGGGCGATGGATCGGCCCGCGGCTCGCCAGTTGCCTCTGCCTTCGATAGCCGTTAGGAGCTAGCCCATAAGGGCTAACTGTCGCCGCAAGATGGTCCAATCGTGCTATGGACTAAAATGCGAAATCGACGTATAATCCCAGCCGAGGGCTTACTGACCGGGAGTCAGTGTAAAGAAGAGTCATGCGTACGCGACGTGTGTTCATCCTCGCCAGCCAGGCGCTGTTTGCCCAGGGGGTCGAGAGTCTCCTTTCCGGGCGGTCAGACATCAGCGTCGTGGGAACGGCGCTCATAACTCCTGAGGCATTCGAACAGGTGTCCCAGGCGGATCCTGACGTGATTATCATTGAGGCCGAGAGTGCGGACGAACAAAGGCGCCTCGTGACCAAGAGCCTCGCGTGCTCTTCCGATGCCAAGATCATTGGGCTGACCCCGGACGACAACCGCATCTCGATATTCTACCAACAGATGAAAGAGAGCCGCCGGGTCAGCGATCTGCTCGAGGAGGTTATCGAGCCTCTGGCATGGCAGGCTTCTCGGCCTTCGGACCTGAAGCTCTTCGTTCTTCACCAGGGATCATACGGCGAACGGATCTTGAGACACATCCGCCGTTTCGCTCCCACCGCTTGGACCGTCGATGCTTGGTGCGCCCCTTCGGATCTCCCGGCCGTCGTCGATGCGCCTATGACCTTTCTTCCCCTGGATCTGCCCTCCGCCGATCTGGTGCTCTCTGTGGGACAGGTCGCTGGCGTGGCTCAACTCGTGTTCGGTGTCGTCCAGCGGACCGGGGCCTGTTCCGTGATCGTGCCTGCGGACAACGCAGCTTGGCTTCCTGATGGCCTGGCGCAGCAGCTCCGGTCTCAACTGGCTGAGGCAGACGTTACGGCCGTCTTCCCCAAGCCTTTCTGCTCATTGACCCGGGACAGTTACAACGTCCGGGAGCACCGGATGCCGTATCGCGATCCCTGGATTTCGGAGTTTGCCCGCAACTTTGGCAGACCGCGCCTGCAGGTCAGCTGTGAGGCGGGTAGGATAACCGATATCGAGGTGAAGCGGGACACAGCATGTGGATCGGCACGGGCCGTGGCTCGGAACCTGATGGGGGAGGAGGTGAAAAGCGCTGTGCAGCAGGCAGGTCTATTCCACCATCATTCGCCCTGCTCGGCCGCCATGCGCATGGACCCGAACCTGGGCGAGCCCTTGATTCAAGTAGCGGGGGGCTTGATGCGTCAGGCTGTCGAGAGCGCCCTCCAAGGGTGCTCGTCACAGGAGCGGTGCTTGATCCCGGAGAGCCAAGGAGTGAACTCAGGCTAGCACCCCGGTTCACCCGGGTTGATCGTTTTCTACTCGTCACCTATCATAGTATCCCAAGGAGGACAGCATGCCAGTCAAAAGAGTCAGTCCAGTTCCCAGCGACATCGAGATCGCCCACGCAGCCGAGTTGATCCCGATCCGGGACATGGCCCAGATGATCGACCTCGTCGAGGACGATCTGGATCTTTACGGCAAGTACAAGGCCAAGGTCCATCTGGACGTCATCGAGAAGTTCGCCGACCGGCCCCAGGGGAAGTACATCGATGTGACAGCAATCACCCCCACGCCTCTGGGCGAAGGCAAGACCACAACCACCGTCGGTCTGACCCAGGCGATGGGTAGTGAGCTGAAGAAGAACGTGATCTGCTGCATCCGACAGCCAAGTATGGGCCCCACCTTCAACATCAAAGGGGGCGCTGCCGGTGGCGGATACAGCCAGGTCATCCCGATGGAGGATTTCAACCTCCATCTGACGGGCGATATCCACGCCATCACCGTGGCCCACAACTTGGTGGCTGCAGCGCTGGATACGCGCATC
>SKLM01000417.1 GCA_007123205.1 Thermoflexales bacterium | reverse complement strand
GCCCGGAGCAGGGGTACATTCAGGCGACGAGTCTCTCGAGGTGCCTGGCCCCTATCTCGACCCCCGGTGAGAGGACCCGACAAGGCGCCCGTTCGTAGTTAGCCACGCAGCGGAGCGGAGTGGCGTCAAGCCGCGGCATTCTGGTGCTTTGCCCTTGCCCAGCGTGGAAAGCTAAGCCGCGTGCGACAGAAACCTGGGGTGGCTGGGATGCGCTGCCTGCGGCAGTGGGCGGGTCTGTGACCTGCCCGGAGCGCGTGTCGGAGGTCAGGGCGTTGCCGACGACGGAAATTCCTCGCTGCCCTTTCCGCCAGCTGACCTTCACATAACGTGTCAGTGGGCCCCTGAGCACTGGACATCCACCGACGCGTCGGCGCCGGGGCTCCTCTAGCGGTGGCTCAGTGTGGTTTCTAGCAACAGAACCCCCAGCGCGTCGACGAGGGCGTCCACATCCTCACGGCGGTTGTACCCCTGGATGGAGACCCTGATGAACTGCCGGCGGTTCCAGGCCGTTATGGGCACCTCGATGCCGTATTCCTCGTAAAGCCTTGCAGCCAGCGCCTCCCCATCGCAGGGAGGCAAGGGCAGAGCGATCATCTGGGCCACCCAGGTGGATGAACCTGGCGAGATCGGCTCGAGGCCTGTCAGATCGGTGATGCGCTCCCGGGCGTAGTTGATCAAAGTGTGGCACCGCTGCCCGACCTCTGTCCAATTGTGGTCGGCCATAAACCGGATCGCCGCCGGCACGGACAAGTAGGCCGCAATGTCCCGGGTGCCCTGATATTGGTGCTCATCGACAAACCGCGATGGGCCTGGGTGCTCGCTCTCCCAGCCCCAGCTGACGACCAGGGGCTCCAGCAGCCCTTGCATCTCCCGTCGGGCAAAGAGGAAGCCGGTCCCCTTGGGCGACATCATCCACTTATGACAGTTGTAGGCGCCGAAGTCGATGCCCAACTCGTCCAGATTCAGAGGGATCTGCCCGGGCACGTGCGCGCCATCGATTACGGTGATGATCCCCGCCTCCCGGGCGCGGCGCGCCAGCTCCGCCACCGGGAGGATCAACGCCGTCGCCGAGGTGATGTGGCTGAGAAAGAGGACCCGTGTGTGCGGAGTGACCCCCGACCAGATGGCCTCCGTCACCTGCTCTGGCGACGTCAGGGGCAGCGGGATCGGTTGGCGTGCGTAGCGCGCGCCTCGCCGCGCACAGATGAACCGCCAGGCCCGGTCGCACGCCCCGTACTCATGATCGGTTGCCAGAACCTCGTCCCCCGGCCCTAACGGCAGGGAGCGCGCCACGATGTTGACGGCCGTCGTGGCATTTGGGACGTAGACCAGATCGTCCCGGTCGGCCCCCACATAGCTACCGAGAGTCGTCCGCGCCTCCTCCATAAGATCCGCGAAGCGCCGACCAAGGAACTCCACCGGCTGTCGCTCCAACTCCAGTTGCCACTGCTGGTACGCCTCGAAGACGGGGCGCGGGCAGGCACCGAAGGAACCGTGATTGAGGAACACTACATCGGGCCGCAGCAGAAACAGATCGCGCAAGTCTGGGGCTGTTCTTCCTTCTCTCTCTTGATCCATCGAACCGCTCCCCCTGTGATCTCGCTTTCCCTCAGATGATCATCAGCAGCGCGAGGCCCGCGGCTGCGCCGATGGGCAAGCCCGCTGCCACGTCGCTGACGTAGTGGAGGCCCAGCGCCACACGGCTCAGGACAACGCTCAGTCCCCACAGGAGCAAAGCCGCCGTTCCCCAGAGCGGCAGCAGCCCCGGCAGCACCACCCATAGACCGCCGATGCGCACAGCGTGGCCCGAGGGGAAGGAGTGCTGATCGATGCTCAGGTAGAAGAGGCCGTTCTTCCCTGTCGGACGGGGCCGCTGGACGCAGGTCTTGAGCAAGGTGCTGATGATCAATGTGAGCCCCGTGGTGAGCAGGATGCGTTCCCCAGCTTGGGCCCACCTCCCGGTCCCGAGGCGCCAGAGCACCACCGCCAGCAGGATCCACACCAGGCTGTCGCCGGAGTGCGCCAGGAGCGTCGCCGCCCCGCGGGCCAGCGGGCTGGACACCAACACGGTGGCGCCCGCGCTGAGCGCTTCATCGCGTTCGAGCCAGACCTCCCGCGACCCCTTCATCTCGCCAACTCCCGGCGGCAGATCTCCAGCTGAAAGGGTTTGTCGGCATCCATACCGATCTCAGCGTCCTGCGCGATCAGCGCCCGCCCGTTGATCCCAAACTTGTCATACACCCGACGTTCCAGTTCAGCCAGACTCAACCGGCGCGCCAGCAGTCTGGCCAGAAAAGCTGGACCGAGGCGCCCAGCCTGTTTCAGCGCGCTCTTGCGGCTGGCGAACAGACCATCCCACAGATCCCGGTACTTGTGGGCGATGTACGAGGCGCCAACGTGAAGGTCGCCACCGGCGTAATCGCCATCGGTGAAGTGCACGTAGCTGCGCCGTGAATCGGGGAAGCGCTGTTCCATCCTCTCCCGTGACACGATGGAGATATACAGCTCCACCGTCGGGTCCGTACACTGGGCCAGCAGGCGTTCCACCATCGCTCCGGTCAGCAGCGGGATATCCGCGCTGCAGCTCAGCACGCGATCCGTCTCCGGGTCGGCCTGGAGCACCGCCTCGATGGCGGCGATGGCATTGCCAAGCATCGATCCTTGATCGGGAACGTACCGGGCGATCTTCGGCGAGCTCAGCACCCCTTCGTCATCAAGGCCGGCCACCACGATCGTCTCCACGCTCGGCGCCTCGTCGAGCGCCTCCAGCACCCATTGGGCCATCGGCCTGCCGGCCACATCGAGCAGCGCCTTCGGCTTTCCCCGGGTGTAATCGTACAGCGGGTCCTCTTCTCGCGGCAAGCCGCCGGCCATCAGAACACAGTCGATCATTGCGGTCCCTACCTCTCAGGGGTTGAGTTGTTCGATATGGGGGTGCATATTCGCCTTCGCGATCAGCGCCGCCAGCTCGTCGCGGGTGAGCGCACGGCCCCAGCCGGCGGCTGCGACCAGGGCGGATTCCATCATATTCGTGCCGAAGGAGCGTCCCTGGTAGCGGGGGGTCGTGGTGATCAGATAGCGCACCCCGGCAGCACGAAAACGCTCCACGTCCGCCTCAGTGGTCGTATTCGTCAGGATCGTCTTGCCGGGCAACGCCGGCGGCATATGGCGCTTGGTGTAGGAGCAGTCGCCAGCGATGATCGTGGCCCAGTTGTACCAGCGGGTGAACCCGGGTACGGTCTCAAGCTGCTTCTCGCCCGTGGGGTAGAACATGCGGATGGGGAGCCGCCCCACGATGGGCCCCAACAGCAGCGTCAGGAGCTCCAGCGACCAGAAGCGTCTGAGAGGGATCGGAATGCCCAGGGCAAAGAACAGGTCGCCGAAGACGGTCTCGTAACCGGCCTCCACCAGACCCTGGGCCATCCCATAACGATCGACCGCCGCGTTGACCAGCGCCCGTTTGGGCTGCAACGTGGCACCGATCTCCGCTTCGACGTACTGTACAGACCAACGTTCCAGGGTGTACTTCAGCCCGCGCCCGTCGACCACCGGCGTCTGCCGCACGCCTTCCACCAGCCTGCGCGCCGCGTGCAGCGGATACTCTCGCCTGGTCGTCCCTATGGAGAGATCGCTGCCGCCCAGCCCCAGGGCATCCACCTTCCCGTCCAACTCGGCGAAGAGCTGCATAGCCCGGGCAGGGTCGCCGTCCGTTCCAATGCGTTCGATGAGTACCTTTTCCCCTAGCAGTTCGATTTCGACCCCATGGTCGCGCTTGGAGCTCCCCAGACTCACACTGACTGCTCGCTTCATCATCATGCCCTTTCGATCGTTATGCGCCTCATCTATCAGGCAGAATAGGCCCGCTCCCGGCCAGATTCGCATGCGGCGAAGGGTGTCTTGCACACCAACTCGGGCGTGGTCGAACCGGGTGCCTCGCTAGCCTGTGCACCTTGTTGCCGCCATCCTTTGATGTCGCACCGGGTCGGCCCCAAGGTGCGCAAGCGGATGTCGCGCACGGTATGCTCGCTCACGCGGTGCGTCTCGCCCAAGAACCGCGTCTGGGGGTATCTCGCCGCCGGCCAGGGCCGCACGGACAATCGTCCGATGGAACGCCGTGATCCTTTCCGGCGTCTGCTTCGGTCGTGTTCCCGGCCCGCGACCGGACGAGGGAGGTTTGACAGACGAGTTGATTGGACATACCCTGTTCATTGGACTCTATGGCTCTCCCTTGGATGTGATTGCATGCCAATACAGACAGTCGTTTCCAAGGTTAGCCGCGGAGTCCAGCTTGCTTGACGGGAATACTTGGCACCTCATACTACGTCAGAGAAACCGTCGTGTCAAGTCTCGCTCCCCCTGAACGCTTACTCTCCCCCGTCGCTACTTCTCTCACCCCCAACCCCACTGCCACCCCCGACACGAGCTCCGGGCGGATTCACCAATCCGCCCGCTGCCGCAGGCAGCCTTCCTTGCCCAGCCAATTACCCCGCGAGTGCCTATCCCCGCCGGTCCGACGAGCCTGCCAATCCTGTCATCCCGAGGAACCCGAGCGCCGAGGAAGCTCCCCCGTCGGCACCCGTCACCCCGCAACCTCGCTCTCTCCCTCTGCGGCAGGCGCTAGCACGTGAACGTCTTCAGGGTCGACTATGGAGCTGTATTTTTGCAGCGTCTCTCCCGGCGGTACCGGAAGGACCTCCCCGTCTACCTGAGCAAGGTAATCGCAGAAGCGAGCGAGCGACAGAGGAGGGAAGCCTCTTTCCAGTACGAGGCTGGCCTCCAAGACCACCAGAGAGTTCACCTGAGCCGTAAACCCAGCCAGCTTGCAGACGTCAAGCAGGAGGGCGGAGCCTCCTTGCTCGGAATGCGCTCCCGCGCCCAGTACCGAGGCATCGAAGAACAGCCTGGTTTCGCTCGTGACCTTCACGACCCGGCATCTTGAAGCTCGCCCAGCAGCTCCTGGCCTAGAGATCGCGTCTCCTCGCCAATGCGGTCTTCCTCCAGCGATGTCGCCAGCCGCTTCCCCGAGAATGTACGCATCCTGGCATTCCCCGCCGTGGAGGTCGCCAGGAGAAAGAACTCGACGTTCTTCTTCGGGATGCCGTAGTGCCGCCCCAGTTTGGAGGCCACCAGCCGCCCCTCCCGGATGTAGCGGTACACGGTGGCTGGCGCCAGCTGCAGCTATTCGGCCACTTGCCCAGGGGTCAGTACTTCTTTGGTCGGACCCATATTCCTGGCTCCTTGTCTGTTATCCATACCAGTCTCGGTGCGTTCATTGCCGGCCATAT
>SKLM01000136.1 GCA_007123205.1 Thermoflexales bacterium | reverse complement strand
GTGCCTGCGGGAACAGGCGACCTCAATCTGCGGGCGTTGGCCGCCGGTTACGAGGAAGCACGGCTGATCAAGGGATAGTGCAGGCCAGCTTGGGCACTCAGTTCGCTGAGCGTCCGCGGATATTGATGAACTGAGTGCCACGCCCGGTGCGGATGCAGGCTACGTGACTCACCGCTGCAGAGGCGATCCACTGTCAGCCGGGGAACAGGAAGAATCATTCGCGAAGACTCCGATGCGGAAGATAGGAAGCACGCGAGGAAGCCTGAACACCAGGGGGGCAAGCGTCCGACCAGAGGGGATGGGCGGGGACGATCGATGGCAGTTGGCGTGAGAGAAGACGCGGAAAGAAGCTGTACAGCTGTATCGCCGCCGCGTGCTTGACGGTCACTAAGGTTCGATGGAGGCCACCCCGCCAAGGGTGGCCGTCAGTTGGATCCCCATCATCCGATCCGGTCGGCGCATCAACGCGAGCTAGCTGCCGGGACGCTTCGGGCCCGGGCCCCGGAGGGTTGCGACAAGCCGCTGAGTATGCCAGGATCACGCCTGACGTGTACGCCCGGTAGCGGGGGAACTCCCCGCAAAGGACGGGTGGGCATCCCGCGTACCGCTTGAGGCCCGGGAACGGAGCCGGAGAGTGAGGGCGACGGGACGGGTATGGACCGTCATGGCAGAAGAGAGAGGAGCGTGATGATCGGCAAGCTGAGAGTCGGCACGTGCAGCTGGAGATTCCCCTCCTGGCAGGGGCTGGTCTACCCAGTTGCAAACGGCATCAACTACCTGGAGCATTACGCCCGCCGTTACGATACGGTCGAGGTGGACCGGTGGTTCTGGTCGCTCTTCGGAGAGGGATCGGTCGGACTGCCCGAGCCAGCCGATGTAGGAGAATACCGCCGGTCCGTCCCTGATGACTTCGTGTTCACAGTGAAGGCACCCAACAGCGTCACGCTGACTCACTACTACAGAAAGAAGAGAAGCGATCCACTGGTGGAGAACCCCAATTTCCTCTCGCCCTCTCTGTTTTGCACCTTCCTGTCACGACTTAGTCCTCTGGGTGATACGCTGGGACCGGTGATGCTGCAATTCGAGTACCTGAACCGGCAGAAGATGGCGTCCCAAGGCCGCTTTCTCGATGTCCTATCGGCGTTCGTCGAAGAGCTGCCCCGGGGGTATCGGTTGGGGCTGGAGATCAGAAACCCCAAGTACCTGGGCGAATCTCTCTTCGAGTTTATGCTGCGATACCAACTTGTACCGGTGCTCCTGGAAGGGTATTGGATGCCGGCTGTTACCGATGTGTACGAGGACTGGCGTTCGCTCCTCTGCCCACACAAGGAGATCGTCGTACGCCTGCTCGGGCGGGATCGCAAAGGGATGGAGAAACAGACGGGGAAACAGTGGAATCGGATCGTGGCTCCCGAGGACGAGCAACTAGCTGCGATCGTCGAGATGGTGGAGGACCTGGTGGCGGCCGGTGTGGACGTATATCTGAACGTGAACAATCACTACGAGGGGTCCGCACCGCTCACCATCGAGCGGATCCGCGGCATGCTTGCCGGATGACCACGGCTCGGTTTAGTCAGTTCAGTCCGCTCCTGGGGCACCGCAGCTGACTCCGGTCTGCACTGTCGCCCCTTCGCGGTATCACTTCTGGGTGGGGCGGTTCGCGCAAGGTCCAGATGGACTGGCGCGCCCGGGGATGAGGCTGAGGAAGAGAAAGGAGCACACAGACCAATGAGAATTCGACCAGGAAGAAAACGTTCGCTGTTTGCCGGGATCGTTATGTTGCTGGTGACGCTGGTCGGTTTGATGATGATGAGCCAGTATGGTGGCATGTTTGGCCCCTTCATCATCATCTGGCTCGCGGTCGGTCTGGGTGGATCGGCGATGGCCTTCTACAATGCGTTCAGCGAGGAGGGACTGCCCCTTTACGAAGTGGACGTGGAGAAGGACGAGCAAAATGGCGAGCCTGATGGCTTCTGCCCCCAATGCGGGAGGCCCGTTGGAGTTGGGGACCGGTTCTGTCGGCATTGCGGAGCCCCGCTAGCAGAGTAGACACTGGAACCTACCAACCGGCGAGAAGGGACAGCGACCGAGGCCCCCCTAGATGCTCGTCCTCAGCCCTGCTATTCCGCATCGGATCGAAGCCAGCCGGATGTAGATCCGTCTCCTCTCACGGACTCCGCGCCGCACGGTGCGGGATCACGAGGACCGATGGGCGGCAAACGACCGCCCGACGCGACATCTGCTCTGTTGGAGGCATATTGTGAAAGATGTACGACTGGTGCTGATCGGGATTGGAAACCTGGGTCGTCGCTTCTGCCGCATCCTGAGCGACAAGCAAGAGCACCTGCGAAACCACATGAGGCTCAACCTGACGTTGGTGGGAGCCGCAGACAGCCAGGGGGCTGCCTACGACCCGACGAAGGGCCTCGATCCGATGCGGATCGTCGAGTTGAAAGCGGCCGGTGGCTCGGTGGCCGACTACCCTGACGTCGGCAGGACCGGTTGGCTGGCGACGGATCTGGTTTCGAGCGTCCGGGCCGATGTCCTGCTGGAGGCATCCCCGGTTACCCTGGAGCAAGGTGCGGAGCCGGCCCTGTCCTGCATCCGCACGGCGATCCGGCGGCGGATGCACGTGGTGACTCCAAACAAGGGCCCCCTCGTGGTCGGCTACGACGAACTGCACGAGCTGGCAGCGTCCTACGAGGTTGAACTGCGGTTCGACGGTACGGTAGCGGGGGGGCTTCCGGCGCTGTCCATCGGCCAACGTGACCTGCGGGGCGCCGTAATAAGCCGGCTGCAGGCAGTGCCCAATCTCTGCACCGGGTATGTGATGGATATGCTGGCCGATGGACTGAGCTGGGAAGAAGCTATTGCCCGGGCTCGCGAAGGGGGAGCCCTGGAGGGGGACGGTTCTTGGGATCTCGAGGGGTGGGACGCCGCAGCCAAACTGGTGATTCTCGCCAACTCAGTTCTGGCAGTCCCTGCCCGCATCAGCGACGTCAACCGGAGTGGGATCACGCACCTCAAGCCCGGCGACCTTCACGCAGCGGAGAGGCGAGGCGAGCGGTATCGACTTCTGGCCGACGCGGAGCTCACGGCCGAGGGTGACTACCGTTTATCGGTAAAACCAACCCCCCTAACAGCGGACCACCCGCTGGGACGCCTGAGGTCAAAGCAGATGGGCATCGTGTACGAGACCGACATCTACGGCACCATCACGGCCATCATCGAGGAGCCAGACCCTGTGCCCTCGGCAGCGACGATGCTGAGGGACATCCTGGATATCTACGGATAATCCTGGAGACGTCGGGCGAACGTGCCATCCATTGGGACCAGAGCTCTGGTCCCAGCGGTCGCCCGCTCTCGATCTGCTGCACACAGGCCGCAAGACGCTAAGCCGTCGGTCGGGGCCAAACTGCCGGCTCTGCGAAGACGGCAGTGGATCCGACACCCGACGTCATACCGCCCAGCGGCACCTATCGCTTTCTTCTGTACTTGAACCATGCCCCGAAGACAGTCAGGGATGCCAGGACGGATCCTAAGGCGACGAAAGCTGTCCTGCTGGTGAAGGCCGGAGCGAGGGCAAGAGCTGGCGCGGAGGTGGGCGTGGCCGTCGGTGGCACCGGGGTATGCGTGGGCGAGGGAGTCTCCGAAGGTGTCGGGGTTGGAGTGGCGGTGGGGCTGGGCGTCGGAGTCGGGGTGCCCGTCGGCGTCAAGGTGACGGGTTGAGGGGTGGGCGTCTCCGTGGGCAGCAGAGTGGGAGCGGGGGTCGGTGTTGGTGGATCCAACGTAGCTGTAACCGTCTCCGTCAGCACCACAGTCGGCGTCACGGCGGGGGACTCGGTGGCAGTCGGGAGCTCCGTGGCTACGGGCGGCACGGTTCCACTTCCCTCTTCCACCAGCAGGTACGTGGGCCCGCCGATGATGCATCCAAATGCCTCATCGGCACAGCGTGCACCGGGCAGCGTCAGCGTGTACACACCATCCTGCGCCGCCAGCAGCTGCTGAGCACCGGTCTGATCGATCAACTGGGCCTCCGGTGCCAGGGCAGGAACCGTCACGGAGACATCGCTGCGGGTTCGGGCCCAGAGCACGCGCGTGGTGCGATCTCCCCGGTTGAGAACGACGACCTGATACAGGGAGTGGCGCTGGGTCCGGGCACTGACCGTTCCGGCGTAGTGTCGCGTGATCAACCTGTAGGCGTCAAAGGCCGGACGTCTGGAGCCATCGGGCCGGAGGAGCCCAAAGGGCTCCCCGCCCGGGCCCAGTCCGGTATCTTTCAGTTTGTAGACAGCAACTCGCTCTGCCCCGGTGGACAGGGCCAGGGCGAAGCCCTGGAGCAGAAAGCCCGCCTGCTCCTCCAGACTGACGCGCCAGCGAGGTCGCACCAGGGGCCACTCCGGGTCGCTGTCCGGCGAGGCGTTGGTCTCGTTGACCCAAATCGGTTTGTGGAACCCTTGGGCCTGCAATGTAGCGCGCGTATGGTTCAGGACATGAACGACCCAGTCGGTGCGGAAGTAGATGTGGAGTGTGACCACATCGAAGTAGTAGCCGTGCTCGGGCCCGGTCGGGTCCTGGCGGGCGTGGGCCAGAAACCGCTGCAGGTAATGAGGATCGTGAGATGTCGTCAGCCCGGCCAGGTGGATCTTCACGCGCGGATTGACCTCGTTGGCAGCCAGATACGCGACCTTGAGCAGGCGATAGTAGGATTCGAGGGAGCCGCACCACTCGAATCCGTAGGTCCCCACAGCGATGTCCGGTTCGTTCCAGATGATCCACCGGTCGACTCGCCCGGCATAGGCTGAGACGACCCGGCGCACGAAAACCGCCCACAGGTTATCGGGATGGTCCACCGGCAGGTCGAGTCCGCGGGGAACGCCGCACCCCGCCGAGCCATCAGTGGCCCAGGCCGGGGTGTGCTTGATCAGACCGATGACCTCACGGCCTTCCTGGGCCGCCATGTCGAGCCAATGGCCGGGTACGTGGTAGCCGTTCCAATCCTGCGAGCCGCTGGGCTGCAGCTCCGACCAGTAGAAGAGGATACGCTCCCACCCGACACCCGCCTCCGCAGCGGCAACCGGGTCCCACATGGCCTCTACCGCACCGAAGCGGGTGTCCGGGGTCGTACCCTGCGCGGCGGTAGGACCGGGGAACAACAAAGCCTGAGTCACCAAGAGAAGGGGAAATATCAGTCTGACTACTAGCCTGGGTGCCATCAACGTTTCCCCACCTCCCTCTGGTACCAATCCCAGAACTCCTGCATACCCTCCTCGACGGAGACAGCTGGATCATAGCCGAGGAGGTCGCGAGCCTTTGTGACGTCCGCATGCGTGATGGGCATATCACCCG
>SKLM01000444.1 GCA_007123205.1 Thermoflexales bacterium | reverse complement strand
GGGGTCTGCAACCCCGACTCATCCGCTCGCAGCTGACACACCCGCTGGAGCAAGGGCCCGGAGGGGCACCAACCCCGACTGCGCTGGCGACGCGGGTCGCAGACCCGCTTTGAGCAGGGGGGGGCGAGGGGTCTGCGACCCCGATTCATCCGCTCACTTGCACCTGAGGACCTGGTGACGTAACCGAATAGGTTATGGAAGCAAGCAGACCATATAGTCCGTACCTGTCGAATCCTTGCAGAAAGAGCAAGGAAATCGCTTTGGTCAGGGCTGGTGTCGAGTTCCCGGACGGTGAGGCCGAGATGCTCCAGCCCGAGCCAGCACCGGCCGATCTGCTCACGCACACCCCATCGGTGTTCGCCACCAATGCGATGGAGATCTACAACATTCGACAATACCTCCCTGACAGAGCTACGACGTCTACTCGTGCGCATCTCCCGGAAGGCGAGTTGCGAGCCCACGACGTGCAACGGAGTCAGATTCCCGACAGCCTTCTCTCGGTCAACGAGGACCATCGACGACGCGCACCCAGGGGAGCTCGTCCTGCGCTGCACGACCAAGGCGCCGGTCAGCGGTCCAGAACTCGGCACCCAGCCACTCGGCCAGCGCCAGGTAGTGGCTATCGTAGGCCGCGGCGAACGAGAGCCGCTCCGCGAGATCTACAGCCCTGGCGCGGAGCTCGGGCCGTCCGTAGAGGCGGATTGGCAGGGCGAGCGCAGCCTTCAACGCCAGCCGCACGGCCTGGCCGCCCATCACGCCCGCGCGCTGGTACCGGTACAGGGCATTGCTGACCTCGTAGAAGAGCAGATCGGGCGCCACGATGCGCCGGTTGCCGGCGTCCCACCGCTCCCAGAGAGAGCGAATGACGTGATCCTCGGGGTCGGCGACCAGGTGGATGACCAGGTTCGCGTCAACGCAGGCGGGCGAGTTGTTCATCCCGCTCCTTTCGAACCTCTCGCAGCATATCTTCCGGCGCCGCCACCTTGTGATCGCCCAGGTCGGCCCGCACCTGCGCTCGGGCCTGGCTCACCAGCTCCCGCCAATCCTGCTGCCGTTCCTGGGCGGCCCGCAGGCGCTCGTATTCATCGACGGAGATCATGACTACGTGGGGCTCCCCGCTGCGCTCGACGACGACCGGCTCCTGCCTCTCCACCACGTGACGCATCAGCTCGCCGAAGCGGATCCGGGCGTCGGTGGCACTGATCTTGTGCTCCATAGTCCTCACCCCCATTCATCAATCAATTGATCACTTAACGGTATTGTACCGGTTCTTGCGGGGAGGGCAAGAACCAAGACCTGTCGCACCACCACAGCGGCCCGGACTGATTATCGGGGGCTCACCGGTCGCCTCAAAGCTCGTGGTGCAAGTGGTTGCAAAGAAGAAATCGCAACGCATCCAGGGCCTGTCGACCTCGCAGCAGCTGTCCCACCCATTGCGAGGTCACCACCCGATTGTTGGCCAGCTATCCGGTGCGTAGAGGGCACGAATCGGTCAATCCATCAAATCTCCTGCTCACCCTACCGTGCAACGGACGAGGAGACCACGACGCTGGATCTGATGATCGCTTGGGGAATCAACTAGGCCACGCGGCGAGTCTGGATCATAATACGCTCACGCAGCAGACTGTGAGATTGAGGGAGAGACGAGAAACGCGAGGATTGGAACACATCACGCTTGATCCTGACGCGAAGGGAGGACGGGCGTGCATTCGCAGTATGCGGATCACCGTCTCGCTGATCTCGAGTCTGATGGCCGATGGGACGACGCGGGATGAGATCCTGGAGGCCTATCCCTACCTGGAGCCAGGGGACATCGAGGCCGCTCTGGGCTCGTTCAAGGAGCGGCTACGGTAGCCTGTGCAGGCTTGTTTGGTCCGGCGCCGTCGTCGTAGAGCAGTGGGCCGTGTGGGCAACGCGACGTCGGAGATACCTCAGCGCAGCAGACCGTACACGTCACGTCGGTGCCGAACGCCGTACAGCGTCTCGGCATGACAATCCACCCAAAGCAGCATCCGATAGTCCCCCACCCGATACTTGTGAAGCCCTCTCAGATCCTCCGGGAGATGCCGCAGCGGGAACCGGAGGGCCTCAGGATGCTCGGCCAACCATTCTGCCCTGAGGATCACACGCTGAGCAACGGCGGGATCAAGACGGCGAGCATCCTCCTCGAACTCAGGTGTGACCTCTAATCGGTACACAGCTCTCGCTTCAGGTCGTCGAGCGGCCGGGTTTCCCCCTCCCGGTGATGCACTCGGGCCTGACGCATCTGCGCCAGAAAAGCAGGATCTTGAGAGAGAAGGTAGTCCTCCAACTCGTCCTGAAAAGCCTCGAACCCCAGAGCTACTTCCGACATCTTATGGAGCAAGGAAGATGGCACAGCCACCGAATCTGTAGCTGTCTTCTCCTTACGACGACCTGCCTCGTTCTCGTTCATGCGTCTCTGCCTCCTCGACTCTTTCTGACCAGCCGCATTGTAGCATATTGGAGATAGACGGCAACTGAAGGACCTAACTGACCGTCTTCGCCAAGGCGGTGTCGAACAAGACCGAGGCTAGCCAAGCATCAGGCCGACGGGTTGGCGGCCGATCCACCGGCCAGCGGCCCCTGTGATCCCAGTGTTCTTCCCGATAGTGCGACCAGGGAACGTCTCCATCGCGGTCCAGGGATGAAGAAAAGGAGAGTGACAGCAATTATCTGGAATGTGCTCAGAGGTCAAGTTCAGGACCTGAGCTTCGGACAAGGAAGGGGAGGGGATGAACAAGAAAAGGAGATGGCCTCACAATCGGGGGCAGACGAAGTGCTTAGGACACTTTCCCCTGAGGAGGTCAATTTTCCACATTACCTACTGGTACAGGTCTTTGGGGTAATATCCGATTGGACTGAGTTGGCGAAAGTTAGAATCCGGTTGGGGCGGGTGCGCCGATGGCGGCGCGTCCAGCGGCGAGACGAGCCCGACACGCCCTATCCCGGGGTCGCAGCCCCCTATCCTTGCGCTCAGGCCCCGGGGTTCAGCACGCGACCCACAAACAGCACGGTTCCGGTCCTGACGTCGCGAATCAGGACGACGAAGGAACGATCCACCGTGACCTGGACCTGCTCCTGCGGGATGGCGCAGCTGGGCACGACAGCCGCGGTGGCGGCCGCGACATCGGGACCCTCCTCGTCCACCGCGACGAAGGGGTCGTGCGCCACCTCGGAGACGAGCAAATCCCGGCTGTCCGTCATACCGGAGCAGTCCGCGGCGTTGCCGCGCCGACAGCGGTCCCTACCCAACCCGCAGCCCGTCCATCACCTCCGTGGCCCCCTCGCTTCTCACCCCTCCCTACAAGAAGCCCAGCTCCCCCAGACCCCCAGGAGAACCGGGCTTCGCCTCAAACGCTGGCCCTGACGCCGCAGCCAACCTCCGCCACTGCCCGCTACTCGGCGGCCAGTACCACCCGCTCACCGGCGCCGTGATACTCGTACGTCTCTCCGTCGACCGCCAGCCGGATGATGTACCCCGGCGTGATCACCTGGGCGTACAACTTCCCAGGCTCGGGGACGCCCAAGCTGGCGTCGGCGAACTCCGCCTCGTTAATGCTCTCGACCACGATTTCGTCAGGGCTCACGCCCGTGCGCTCGACCAGATCCTCCTTGGCCAGCGTCACCAGATACGTCGCCTCCGATTGACCCCCGGTCACCTCAGGACAGGCCTCCAGCGCCGCGTCCATGTCCGCCTGCGATACGGTGCCCCGTTCCGCGACCGTCTCGCCCACCGTGATCCGAACCAAATCCACCGATGGCCCGTGCGGCTTGCGCACCACCAGCGAGAGCCCGTAGGCCCTCGCGTCCAGATTCTCGGGGAGCTGGACCGTGATGCTCTGCGCGAATCCCAGGCCGGGCTCCAGGTTGAACGGCCGCTCCTTGAGAGTGCTCACCACCGCCTGGTCGTCGAGATCCACCAACTGCAGGCAGAACCGTCCCGGCCACTCGTCCTCGGTCTGGTTCCTGATCATTATGTCGAACGTCGCCTCCGCTCCAGGCTTGTAGCCATCGGTATAACCGCTCCATTCCACGAAGGCCCCGTCCTCCCTCTCCCGGCTGGTGGAGAACACCGATCGCTCCGCCTTCTCCTGCGCAGTTAGGGCATCCGCCACCATAATGCAGCCCGCCCCCACCATAGCCACCAGGCCAAGCAACAGCGCGGCCCAGCCCAGCATTCCTACTCTTCTCCTTGCGCCTGTCGCAACGGCCTCCTCACTCATGTGACCTCCTTTTCTTCTGTCTGCGAAATCCGCTCCCTGCCGGAGTCCCAATGATCGGACCTTCAGTTCCTGTCGCTCATCCCTATGGTACCGGCAAGAACCGTCCAACGCGCCCACCATCCGAGGGGTTTCTCAGCTGCTCAGATCGCCAGTCCCTGACCTACCCGGCCGACCAGGTTCCCAGGGCCTCGAGCGTGAGCGACCTCGCCGCTCGCGTCATCGACATCGCCCTCGGCATGATCGCCTTGCCATCTCCGGAGACCCCGATGCCGACCGACCCCATCGAGGATCGGGACCCCATGGGGCCGGACTGGCCCGCGCTGGGCGCCGACCTGCAATAAGGAGATGGTCATGACCAGCTCACAGCACACCCTCGAATCCCAGGTCGCCGAGCCCCCCGAGTCTGAGGCGCGCACCGACCGGATCCTCGAGGAGGAGCTCGTCGACGCCGAGATCGTCGAAGAAGAAGATCTCCCCGCCCTCGACGCCACCGCCGCTGGGTCCCGCGGTCAGCTCTACGCCGACCAGGGCGAGATCACGGCAATGGCCAGGGTCGTCCGCACCGTCGCACCCTGGGCCAAGGATCCCAGGTTTCCCCTGCCCAACCACGAGATCGGCCTGGCGATCCGCCGCTCTCGTGCCCTCCTCGTCCCCCGCTACAAAAGCCTCGTGCAACACCTCGGATATGAACACCTCCCTGCTCTCCGTCTTGCCGCAGAAGTCGGCGGCGTTCGAGAAGGCCTGGCTCATGCCGAGGTCCGAGAGAGCCTCCTTGACGCCGAAGCTGGCGTCGAACTCGGGCTTGGGCATGGTCCAGTGTGCAACCCCTGATGGACGTCAGAGCAGAAAAACGCGGGTGGCTGGGTCGACCTCCGTTGGACATGCCGCCCTCCTCAGGCAGGGCTCTCGCCAGCGGCGGCGGTTCCTCGCCTTCCCGGTTGCCGCAACACATCGGGAACCTTGGCGTGCCATCCGGCGTCAATACACCAGTGCAGGGATCAGAGCTTGGCCGGGGCGTCGCCCGGCCTCCAGAGAACACAATGGAGGGAGTTGAGATGACGAAGCGAACGGGGTTGGTGTGGTTGGGTCTCGTGATGGCGGCCTCG
>SKLM01000295.1 GCA_007123205.1 Thermoflexales bacterium | reverse complement strand
TAGCCACTTGGTGGCGAGGATGATGCGATAGGGATCCTTCGTATCCAGGCAGATCGGCACAGCGTCCACGCCTCCGAGATACTTGAAGAGCAGGGCTTTCCCCTCCATGACCGGCAAGCTGGCGAGGGCTCCGATATCGCCCAGCCCTAACACGCGGCTGCCGTCCGAGACGATGGCCACCGTGTTGCCCTTATTGGTGTACTCATAGGCCAGGGTCTCGTCCTGGCTGATGGCTCGGCAGGGCTCGGCCACACCCGGAGTGTACCAGATGGCGAAATCGTCCAGCCCCCGCACGGGGCACTTGGGGGCCGTCTGCACCTTTCCCCGGTAGTGGGGATGGAGTCTCATCGCTTCCTCGGCTGGCTTTTTTGCTTCAGCCAGCAGTTCTTCCTCGGTCAGTCTCTCTGACATCGGATCTCCTCAATCTGGTTTCGAGTGCTCGTCACCGGGCTCCTGTGGTTTCCATCACCTGCTCCACCGAAACGATGGGGCCGAAAGCTGCCTTCAGCGCCGCAAGACCCTCTCTCTGTTCCTCGTAGATCTCAAATAGCCTCCGTGGGACCGCCTTCTCCCGTCTGTAAGCAGCTTCCTGGAGCTCGATTCTGGCCAGTATATTGTCCACATAGAGTGAGAACTGCCTGTCATACAGATCCTTTGGATAGGCCTTGTCGATCTTGGAGAAGAGCGGCTCAAGGTCCTCGTATCGAGGAAGGTATCCGATCGGCGTCTCAATCGTCTCCACCTCGCCGTGAACCAGTCTTTCGAGCCAGCCCAGCCACACTTCGACGTCGCACTTCTGGCCCAACAGTTCCTCTCCCTCTCCTCCGCGCGCGCCGTGGGTCAGGAAGTAGTTAAGCCCGGCCATGAGCGGCTTGGGGTCCAGTCTGTCGGAGTTGAAGAAGCTGAATTGGGCCGCCATATAGTCCGACAGAGGCCCGGGGATGAACGGCTCGTTGGCCCAGGGCTGGCGCCGGACGCCGGAGGCGCCCACCTCCGTCGCGGTCGCCGCCGACAGGATGGAGGCCCCGATGACCACGCCGTGGTCTGGGCTCTTGGCTACTCGCACCGGGGGCATGGTGTCGCTATCCCGTCCGCTGTAGGTGATCACCCGAACCTCAACGCCTCGCGGGTCCTCCGCCGCGCTTCGGTCATAGTTGTCGATTTCGGTGCAGCGGAGGGTGCAGCGCGCGTTGGGGTGCGAGAGAGGAACCGGTTGATCTGCTTCATCCGTCTTCCCCTGCCACCATTCGCCCCGAAAGTTCACGCCCCGCGCCGGGTATGCCTCGCCGTGTCCCTCCCAGTGCGGAACCCCGTGGACGTCGATCAGCACGTTCGACCAGATCACCTCGGCGCCTTCCTGCCGCAGTGCGTCCATCAAGAATGGATCACTCTCACGGCTCACGTCCCGAACGATCCCGAAGATGCCCTGCTCCGGGTTGATCGCTCGCAACGTCCCGTCCTCGGCAATCCAGAGCTGCGCCAGATCATCCCCCACGAAATCCGTGCCCGTCATAGCCGTGGTCGTCTTCCCACATCCAGAGGGGGCCGCACCGGCGAAGTAGGTCGTCCGATTCCTCCGCGTCAAGCCGGTGATGAACATATGCTCCGAGAGCTCCTCTCCCTCTCGGAAATAGGTGGCCAGGTCGACGGCGAAGCGGTGATTCCCCTTCTTCAAAAGCAGCGTGTTCCCGGCGTAGGTGCAGAACAGCGAGTAAGTGGTGAGCCAGCTCCGGTCCATAAACACGCGGGCGTTGGGTAGGTCCTCGGGTCTGTTCGATCCTTCACTATGAACGTTCGTGAAGAAGAGCCCGGCCCGCTCCACCTCGGCATCGAAAAGCTGGTACGCGTTCCGGTATAGGATATCGGCCGAGTGCATCACGTAGGGCGATGTCGTGATCTCCAGGGCCGGGATGGCGGCCTTTGCCCCAATGGGACCCCGACTGAAGAAGCCGATTAACAGGGTCTGTCCCTCTCCGATGCCCCGCATGTGGGCCTCGAGATACCTGTGGGCCTCCTCCCGCTGGAGGCTCCTGGCCAGCACGCTGGTCTCCATGCCCTTGTTCACGATGTAGTATGTCCGGTCGATGATCCGTGCTTGTTCGTGGGGCAGGTCGAAGTGAACGGTGTGGTCCCTCATCGCCACCGGATGCTCGGCGCCTGTCGCCAGGCTCAGGACGCGGACCCGCTCCCTGTCCTCAGGCGACCCCGTGTTCACAAACACCTCCTCGGGCCGGATCATCGAGATGGCGTTGGCGATTTTCAGGAGTGCCTGCTCGTTGCTGATCCTCCTCAGCTTCTTCTGTTCTTCTTCCTCACATCGGGCCTCAAAGAGGGCCTCGGCTTGATCCGAGGTGTTGATACCACCGATTGCGGCAAGGATGTCGACACCTTCCTCCAGCTTCAGCATTCTCTATCTCCTGGTCATTGGATCGTCCAGGCAACGGCGGTGGGAGCGCTAGCTCCCGGCTGCCCAGGACGACAAGTGGCTCGTCCCGGCAGCCCTCCTGGGGCGTCCGGGGCGCAGGGGATGTGCAGAGTCTGTTCGGCGCACTCATTGAGAATACGTGCTTGGCGTGTAAGCGGACCCGTGGGGTGTCCCCCACCGGCTGCTCACCGCGAGAGCGGATACCGGGCCAGAGCAAGGTTCGGCGCACGGCTGTGCGCCAATCCCCGGGCCTCCTGGGTCAGGGGGTTCGCCCTGGCGCCATCGGGCAGCCGTCCCGCAGGGACCAGGCCCCGCTGGACGACTGGTAAGAGACTGGGCCGTCGTAAGACCGACTGGTATGGTGATGGCTATCTCCAGTGAGTGGCCGTCAGTCCAGAACCTTTCCCGGATTCATGATCCCTTGGGGATCCAGGGCTCCCTTGATCAGGTGCATCGTGTTGAGGGACACCGAGCCGATGGCTTCTTCCAGGTAGGGCTTCTTCAGCGTGCCCACTCCATGTTCGCCCGACAGGGTGCCCCCGAGATCGAGCGCCACCCGAAAGATCTCGCCCACCATCTGCTCCACCGTCTCCCACTCCGCCTCGACCCGCTTGTCGAAGAGGATGTTCGGATGTAGGTTGCCGTCGCCGGCATGGCCGAAGACGACCACGGGAAGCCCGTATTCAGCGCTGATGGCCTTGATCCGCCGCACTGCCTCCGGGATAGCGCTCCGCGGGACGGTGATGTCCTCACCCAGCTTGTTGGGCGCCTTTCGCGCCAATGAAGGCGACACCGATCGACGCGCGCGCCACAGCTGACCGCGTTCCGCCTCCGTGGCGGCTACCATCACCTGGCGCGCGCCGTACTCACGGCAGATCCGCGCTGCGGTCTCGATCTCTCGCGCCACGGCGTCATCGTCTGATCCGTCGGTCTCGATGATCAACAGCGCTTCGATGTCCAGGGGCAAGCCGAGCTCCATCGCCTCCTCAATGCAGGAGATGGCCGTCTCGTCCATCATCTCCAAGGTCGCCGGCACGATGCCCGCATCCAGGATGGCGTTCACCGTCCGGGATGCGTCCTCTAAGGCGTCAAAATCGGCACGCGCGGTGCGCACGAAGGCCGGCGGACTGGTCAGTCGGAGCAAGGCCTCGGTGATGACGCCCAGCGTGCCCTCGGATCCCACGAAGAGGGCGTTCAGATCGTAGCCAACCACATTCTTGATCGCCTTGCCGCCCGTCTCGAGCACCTGCCCGTCCGGGAGGACCACCTTCAAGCCCATCACGTAGTCCCCCGTCACCCCATACTTGAGGCAGCGCGGACCGCCTGCGTTGCACGCGATATTCCCTCCGATGGTCGACTGTTTGTTGCTCGAGGGGTCAGGCGGGTAGAAGAGACCCCTCTCCCGGACGGCGGTCTCCAGATCCGCTGTGACGATGCCCGCCTCGACCAGGGCGGTGCGGTTCGCGTCGTCTATCTCCAGGATCCGGTTCATGCGCGTCAGAGAGAGGACGATTCCTCCACCGAAGGGCACCGAGGCGGCGGCCAGACCGGAGGCCATCCCCCGGGGGATGATCGGGATGCCCTGCTCGGCCGCAATCCGCACGACGGCGGCTACCTCCTCCGTCGATTCCGGCAGGACTGCGACATCAGGCAGATCCTGCTCGAACGTGCTGTCGTAGGAATAGGCAATGCGGTCCTCAAGAGACGTCAGCACACTCTTCGTGCCTATGGCTTCGCGGAGTTCGGATACCAGGTTGGTCATGTCGTTGGCGTTCCTGTTCAATGATGGTGAGGTAGGGCCTGAGACAGGGCCCGCGATTGTCTCACTTGGTCGCTTCCAGCACGAGCTCCACGATGTCCTTGGTTCGAATGCGGACCCGCTCCGAGCGCGCCGCGCTGAACAACGTTCGCTCACACTGCTGACAGGCAGACAATACCGTCTTGGCCCCGGTTTCAGCGGCCTGGTGGATGCGTCGCGCGGCGATGGCCTGGCTCAGCTCTGGATCGAAACTCTCCAGGTTGCCACCACCGCCGCAGCAATGGGAGCCTTCCCGGTTCTCGGGCATCTCGACCAACGTCAGCCCCGGGATCTGGGCCAGGATCCGTCGGGGCGCCTCGAAGATGTCGCCCTTGCGGCCCAGGTCGCAGGGATCGTGGTAGGTCACGATCTGCTCAGGCAGATCGTCGCGCAGAGGGAGCCGGCCCTCCTCCAGCAGGTCTGCCAGGAACTCGGTGGCGTGGCGTACTTCCAGACCGAGATCCTCCTGCAAGGCCACCGGGTACGTATGCTTCCAGAAGTGGCTACACGAGGGACAGGTCGTAACTAGCGTCTTGGCCTCCATCGCTCGCGCAGCGGCCAGGTTGTGTTCCATCAGCTCGCGGGCCCCCTCCGGGTTGCCGCTGATGGCCTCAGGGTAGCCGCAGCACCATTCCTGCTCGCCCAGCAGCGCGTAGTCGATGTCTGCCGCTTCCAGAACCTCGACAAAGGACTGGGCGACGGAGTAACTGCGGGGGAACATAGCGCTCACACAACCCACGAAGTAGATGACCTCGGCACGCTCCTTGCCGATGCCTCGCGGCGGGTGCGGCAGATTCTCGGCCCACATCAAGCGGTTCTCGTTCGGCTCGCCGGATATGTTGTGACCCGTCGCAATGCGCTCGCTCAGGGCAACCAGAGACTCTGGCGTGAGCCCCAAGCGGCCCATTTCACCTCTGGTCAGCTCCAGCACCCGGTCGACCGTCACGCCGCCGGGACAGGTATAGGTGCACGCGCCGCAGAGCAGGCAGCGAAAGAACGCCGCCGCCGTCTTATCCGTCGGGGCCTCCACCAGTCCCTCGCGCACAGCGCGCAGGAGTGCTACGCGAGCCCGCGGCGAATCGGTCTCATTGAGCGTCAATCGGTAGTGAGGACAGGAAGCTAGGCAGAGCCCACAACGACTGCAGTGGAGATACTCCTCCTCCGTCGCTTC
>SKLM01000435.1 GCA_007123205.1 Thermoflexales bacterium | reverse complement strand
CGCGCCTGGGCCACGATCTCGTGCATCACCGACCCGTGGCGTACCTCCAGCTCAGCGTCGACGCCCTCGGCTTCCGCTCGCTCCAGCAGGGCCCGCAGCCGGCGGGCCTGGGGCGTATCCGTGGTCAACAGATCCTGCCAATGCGCTGCCAGTCGCTCGGCGGTGGGGTAATCAAAACGCACCGGTTCCACAACGTGCAGGACCGTCAGGGCCGCGCCGACGCGCCGCGCCAGGTCAACCCCCCAGCATTCGGCGCTGGCCGCGTGGTCCAACGCTCCGGTACTCACCAGAATCCGCCTCAGCCGGCGGTGCGCCGTCGCCGTGTAGATGAAGGGCACAGGCAGATCGGACATCATCCGCCGAAACGCCCTGCCCCGCAGCCAACGCCGCAGCGGCGAACGACCCATCGACCCCAGAACGACGAGATGCTCCTTGGGAACGGCCTCTGCAACGATCACGTGGCGCGCCCGGCCTGGACGAACCCGCGTCGAATACGGCACGTCCGTTGCTTCAAGCTCTCCCGCGGTCGCCTCCAGCACCTGTCGAACCACGGGTTCCTGAGCGCCCTCCTCCACGATGCCCAGCAGAGTCACCGGCAGCTGCAGCTGCCCGGCCAGCCAGACGCCGTAATGCAGTGCCGGCCGCCCCTCCGGCGCCCCATTCGTACAGAGCAGCAGACTGTAGTCTTGCGCCTTCATCACAGCAACACCACACCCGCCAGCCCAGCCAACACCAACACGATGGGCGATGGAATCTTCAGCAGGTAGCCGGCCAGGCTCGCGGCCGCAATCCCGATGGAGATCTGCAGTTTGGCACTGGCATCGCCCCGGAACACATCCCAGGCCACCAACACCATAAGCACCGCGACCGCCGGCGCCAGGCCCTGCACGAAGCTCCCCACCCAGGCCTCCCCCCGCAGCCGCTGCAGAATGGAGATCACGCCCAGCATCAGGATCGTGGGCGGCAGAATCGATCCGAACAGCGCCGCCAGTGCCCCTGGCACCCCGCCCGTCCCGTATCCCACGAACATCGCCAGCTGTAGGGCATCGCTGCCGGGCAGGACGGCGGAGAATCCCACCGCCTCCACGAACTCGGCCTCCGTCATGATCGAGCCAACCGCCTCCTCATAAAGCAGCCCCACCGAAGCGGGCCCTGACGTAGTCAGCAGGTTGATCTTGATGAACGTCCAGAACAGCTTCAGCAGCTCCACAGAAGTCATCTCAAGCCCTCCAGCCTCCCACCCTAGCTCCGGGCGTGCCGCAGACCTGCCCACTGCCGCAGGCAGACCGCTGTCTCCCCTCTCCCCTGGAGGGAGAGGATTAGGGTGAGGGGGGCGTCATCGCCGGCACTCTGCTCAGCCACGCATCTCTGACACCGCAGCTAACTCGCACCCCGCCCTCTCCCCCGCTCCGGGCGGATTCACCAATCCGCCCACTGCCGCAGGCAGCCCAACCCCGTCTCTCCGCTGCCCCAACCACCCATCGCCACCGACACCCCAGCTCCCGCCGTCTCCCCTCTCCCCTGGAGGGAGAGGGTTAGGGTGAGGGGGGCGTCATCGCCGGTAGTCTTCTCAGCCACGCATCTCTGACACCGCAGCTAACTCACACCCCGCCCTCTCCCCTGCTCCGGGCGGATTCACCAATCCGCCCACTGCCGCAGGCAGACCCCCACCACCCACCCTTACAGCTCCGGCATCGACATCTTCTCCGCGTTGATCAACTCCGCCCTGGGCGGCAGCCGCAGCTCCTCCCCACTCTTACAGAAAAACGCCAGGCCCCGATAACTCGTCAGATACTTGTACGAGGTCGAGAAGAACCCGCCCGCCCCCCTGACGATCAGGGGCTCCTCCTGTCTCGCCAGAATCTTCTGGAAATCCTCGGGCTTCACGCGCACGACAGCCCCCGAGGCTTTGATCGCATTCGCCACAGCCGCCACTGCCGCCGCGCTTGATGCTGCACTCATCTTTCCCTCCCATATGGTGCCTTCCCCTTGCCGAAGTCGTCCCCCAGCGTGCGAAGCTAAGCCGCGTGCGAAGCTAAGCCACGTGCGAAGCTAAGCCACGTGCGAAGCTAAGCCACGTGCCTAGCGCACGCCAGCGAGCCCTAAGCCATGCCTGGCACCGGGCGCCGCCAAACCCGCACAACCCCCCGGCCCTTCACCTCGCCACCCACGGCGCCGAACCGACCGAATGTCGATTGTAGTCCCGTTTGACACCGGCGGCAAACACCTCCGGACGAAGCCAACCCACCGCTTGGTCGGCGCGACAGGCAATGCCACCGCGCTCCGTGGATATCATTCGTTGAGCCACATACTGGGCGCCCAAGCGTCGGGTAATCCCTGGAGGCTATACCGAATGAGAGACAGACTCAGGCTCGCACCCGTCCACGAAGGACTCCTGCTTGCCATTCTTCTCGCAGCAGTCGCCGTGATATTCTCGGTACAACGGGGGTTGGATGCCTGGGGAGAGTTGCTCCGTGTGGGATGGTCTGCCCTGCTCATTGCAGGGCTCGCAGGAGCCACTCAGGGATTGGTGGAAGCGAAACGGGGGCGTCGCTCCGGCCTATCCCTCACCGCCAGGTTCTTCAGCCTGCTGTTAGTTCTCGTCCTCGCGAACGGACTGAGCGGGCAACCGGGTCACACCTTATGGACAGGCGGGGTTGTGATAGCAACATACGCTGTAGCAGGCTTCGTCACCTGGGTCACGCTGCGAAATCCAGGCCAGCAAGACACCTAGCACGACCTTGGGCCGCCCAACGGTGCCTTGCACTTCCCAAGTGCGACCCACCTGGACGTAATACCCGCGTGAAATGCTCACGCCATGCACCGGCGCACTAGCCCGGCAGCCGCATCCTACGCAAAATCTTACTCCCCAGCTGCCCCGTACGTCTTCAGCACACGCAGGGCCAGCAGCGTGTTCCACCGGCTCGTGGCCCGTGGTTTCTCCATCTGAAAATGAGTCTGCCCGGGATGCGCGGCCTCGGCGAGCCAACGCCCATCGGGCTTCCGCTTCGCCGCCACAACCTCGAGCGCGTCGGCCATGCGATTGTCCCACGGCACCCGCGCCGCCCGGAAGTGGTCAAGGCAGCGGAGCACGTTATACTTCCAGCGTGGCGGAAACGGGAACCTGAGCAGGTCCCGGTGGATGACCTCGCCCGTATGGTCAGACTTGAACAGCCGATGTTGGAGGATGAACTCCCGCGATTCTGAAGCTGCCTGCTGAAGCTCATCCGACCTGTAGCAATACCCGTTCTGAACGTACTCGAGAATTCCCTCCAGAACGCACAAGGTCGAGTGCAGCGAGCTGTGGCGCGCCCCGGGGCGGGTGCGCTCACAGTTGAAGCCTCCGTCGTCCATCTGCTCACCCAGGATGAAGTCGATCACCGACTCGATGGGACGCGCCGCTGTCCCGAAATAGCAGGCGTAGACCAGGAACATGCCGTTCACGCAGACGTCACTCTGCTTGATCGTCACGTGTGGGTTGATGCCGCCGTCCGGACCCTTCTCGTCGCGCACGATCTGGGAGATGCTCTCCCGTATCTGGGCATGATCGGGCGACACCCCAAGCATCCTCAGATCGAGCAGCGTATAGTGCGAACAAGTCCACTTCGGCTGATAGAACCTTCGGCCCCAGGAGCCGTCCGGATTTCGGCAGCTCAGATGCCGCGCGCCCCAGCCTTGGTGGGCGATTCGGGACTGCAGATCTGGCCTGTCGTCATCCAGCAGATCACGGTACGTCTGGTATTGCAGCGCCACATCGCCTTCAAGAAGCCACTCGAGAACATCCGTGTCCATCGTTCCTCCTCGACCACCCTACCCGACGGTGCCTTACCCTTGCCCAAGGCGTTGACCAGCGTGCGACGCTAAGCCGCGTGGCTAGCTCGCCCAGCGAGCCCTGAGCCGTGCGTGCCACCGAAGAGCGAAGTCAACTCCGAGAACTGGACACGTCTCAGGCGGTTGTTGGTTCCAGGTCGAGGGCCTGAGTATACTCCTCCGGCCCCTGGCCCTTGAACTCGGGTGTCAATCTTAGTCGCCCTGCCATTGTGCTTGCCCCTTCGGACAGATTCTACGTGAACGATCGGACCTGTCCAGTTCTTGGGGGTCAGTACAGGTGGCGAAAACCTTGCCGTCTATCCCCATTCTCAGAGTCACCGAGACCCTAGGGAAAGGTTCCTACTCACCGGAAACCGGTGCTCGACTGACGGAAGCACCTCCGGAAGTGGGAGTTGAGATCAAGGATCCCGACGGGCTGCCGGTCGCCGAAGCAGCGAAACAGCTCGGTTTGCACTCGGGCAGGTTTTGAGCACGTGCACTCATGCAATGAAGATGCAGAACCAGCAGGTGCAGGCGACGCTTCACAGCGCGCCTGACCTGCGCCGTTCGGTCTCGTGAAACTCTACCTTTCGTCGTATCATCTCGGGGACAGGGCGCCGGATCTAGCGCGTATGGTGGGTCGTGCCAAGCGCGTCGGCGTCGTCCCAAATGCTCTCGACTTCTCGCCCGATACGCACAGGCTAGAGAAAGGTCGGACGCGCGAGTTCACGGACCTGCGCGAGATCGGGCTCGTTCCGGAGGCGCTGGATCTGAGAGCGTACTTTGGCGCGCCTGCGTAGCTCGAGGACGCTATCGCCAGGCTCGACGCATTGTGGGTGGTTGGCGGGAATGCGTTCGTTCTTCGCCGAGCCATGAGCCAGAGTGGGCTGGACGGAATACTGGTGACAAGATCGCACGAACCGGGCTTCGTCTACGCCGGGTACAGTGCTGGCTCATGCGTCGTCGGATCCACTCTGCGCGGGATCGATCTTGTCGACGATCCATCTGTCGTGCCGGCAGGGTATGCACAAGAACCGCTGTGGGCCGGTTTGGGTCTTGTTCCGTTCGCTATTGCGCCCCACTACAGATCGCCTCATCCACAGTCCGGCTTGATGGAGAACGTCATCGGCGCCTTCATCAACAATGGCATTCCCTTCATCGCCTTGCGCGATGGAACGGCATACATCTCGGGCCTCGAATGACGCCAGACAAGCAGTGGCAGCGCACCGTGATACGGCTCCGCCCGTGAGACGCTTCCGGGGCGGCCGCTGAACGGCACGTTGCGCTACGCGGCGCTCGTCGCCCTTTGGGTGAGGCGCGGGATTGACAGGGCGTCTGGTTGGCGCAAGGTTCGTTGTGGGCAGCGGCCGTTTTGACAAACCAGTCCAGGTTGCCCGGGCCGCCCTAGTACTACAACCCCACATCGGCAATCGGAGCTTCCGGGAGGGCCAAGGTGTGCCCATGCCTGAGTGTGAGTTGGTTCTGACCAGCGTGAGCGAGATTCTCCGTCGCTCCGCTCCTACTAAGAAACTCTGTTGTTGAGTTGGGGGTTGTGCTGCTGGCCGAGGCGGGAGATTCCTCCACTGCCCT
>SKLM01000423.1 GCA_007123205.1 Thermoflexales bacterium | reverse complement strand
GAAGCAGGTCGACACCATCCGCCACAATCTCCTCGGGCAGAAAGGCGGCCAAGAGAGGCTTGTCAACGCCTTCGGCCGCATCGACCACGCCTCGGGCCAGCGCGATGCTGTCGAGGTAGGGCGTGGAAACATTGATGGCCAACGCCGCGTCGTATTCCCCCAACACGGCCTGGAGCGACCTTCGATACCACGCTTCGGTACCCTCTACCGTAAGGTCGATGGGGTTCCGAAGCGCACAATGCGCTGGAAGGAAGCTCCGCAAGGTGTCCTTCAGACCGGAGCTGGGCTCCGCCACGTCCAGCCCCACCTCCTCCGCCCGGTCTGCGGCCAGCACGCCAGGCCCACCTGAGTTGGTCACGATGGCGATGCGCGTTCGCCCATTGCTACGCGAAGCAAGCACCGGCCCTGTCCGTGTCTCCGGATCCACCCGGTCAAGGTCCCGGGCTGATGGCGGTGGGCCTGCCTCGGTGTAGGCCTTGCAAAAATCGAACACCTCCTCAATGGTGCGGACGCGAATCGCACCGGCTTGCTCGAGAGCAGCATCGTACACGGCATCCGCGCCGGCCATGGAGCCAGTGTGCGAGAGCGCAGCGCGACCTCCTGCCTCGGTGCGCCCCGCCTTGATCGCGACCACCGGCTTGTTTCGCGTGCACGCCTGCAACGCGTCCATCAACGCCCGTCCGTCAGCGGTGCTCTCGATGTAGAGGGCCACGACAGCCGTCTCGTGATCATCCGCCAGGTAGTGCAGGAAGTCGATCTCGTTCAGGTCCGCCCCATTACCGTAGCTGACGAACTTGGAGATCCCAAGGCCATAGGCCTTGGCCCACGCCAGGAGAATGCCGCCCACCGCCCCACTCTGCGCCACCACGGCCGTGCTCCCCTGGGGAGGGCGCGTCTCCAGCGTCGGATACAGATCCCAAGCCGTGTTGACGATCCCCGCGCAATTCGGCCCCACGAAGCGCACCCCATGCCGCCGCGCGGCCATCAGCACCTGCCTTTCCGCCGCATCGTTTCCGGTCTCGGAGAAACCCGCTGTGATGATCGCAGCAGCCCTGACCCCGGCCTTGCCGCAGTCCTCAAGCACGCCGGGGACGGTCGCCGGGGGAGAGGCGATCACCGCCAGATCAACCGCCCCTTCAACGCTCGTCACGGCGTCATAGCCCCGGACACCCAGGGCCCCCTCCGCCCGCGGGTTGACAGCGAACACGTGCTCGTAGCCTCCCTCCACCATCTGGCGGATCAACTCGTAACCGAGTTTCCCCTCCCCTGCAGATCCGATCACGGCGGTGCCGCGCGGGTAAAACAGACTCCTCAGGGCCGAGCCATCACGGGCCATGACTCATCGCCTCAAGCCCGGCACCAAAGGCCGCTTCGTTCAAGGCCGCGTGCCTTTCCCAGCGCCGCCTCACCAAGTCCAGTACCGCCTCTGGATCCAGGACCCGGCCCAGGTCGGTACCACCGACTGCCGCTCCCAGCACGTAGATGTTGGCGGGCATCCTTGCGCCGTCGCACGAATGAAGACCATCCGGATCCAGATACCGCAGGCGCGCTCCCGCGGCCAGGATCAACTCACGCACCTGTTCCTCGGCCGGATAGTCCGCTTTGCCCAGCATCACCTGTGTCGGTTCCCAGACGTGACCATAGAGGAGGAATTCCCCGCCCGGTCTCACGCAGGTCACCCCTTTCAGCGCTTCCGATCGCTCCATGGCCACCACCAGATCTGCTCGCCCTTCCGGTATCTGGGGGCCGACGATCCCGCGGCCGATGCGCACCTGTACCTTCACCCCACCTCCGCGCTGCGCCATGCCTTTGGTCGGGTAGAAATTGACTCCCAAATCGGCGTCCAGCGCCGCCTCCGCCATCAGGCGGCCGATGGTCAACACTCCCTGACCACCGACGCCTACCAGTACGACATCGTACGTCGAGCCGGTCGATCGCTCAGTCATGGGTGACCCTCCCTCTTGATCTCAATGGCCTCGAAGGGACAGACCTGCGCGCACAGGCTACAGCCGTAGCACAACCCCTGATCAATGGACACCGTCTCGTCATCCAGACTCAGGGAGGGACAGCCGGTGACGGTGATGCAGCGGCGGCAGGCCGTACACAGCTCAGCGTCCACCGCGACGAGGCCAGCTCGAAGCCCCCGCCGTTGGGCCTGAATCGCGCACTCCTGCCGCGCCAGCACCACCTTGACGCCCGGCAGCCTCAGGGCGTCAGCGACCGTCGTCGTTGCCTCCTCCAGCTGGAAGGGATCGATGACGAAGAAGTGTTCCACTCCCATCGCCGGGATCAACTCGGCCAGGTCGATACGGCGGTTCCCAGACGGCTGGAATGTCGCCTGCGTGCCCGGGTTCGTCTGCATGCCCGTCATAGCCGTCCAGTAGTTGTCCATAATGATCACAGTCAGATCGACCTGATGCTGCACCGCGTTGATCAGCCCCGGGATCCCCCCGTGGAAGAAGGTGGAATCCCCGATGGTGGCGATGACCGGCGTCTTGAGGCCACTGTACACGTATCCCTGAGCCAGACCGATGCTAGCCCCCATCGATACCTCGTTCCACACCGTCTCAAACGGCGGGTTCATGCCCAGGATGGTGCACCCGATGTCGCCCGTGACCATCACCTCGTCCCGGTGGAGCTTGCGCTGGCGCAGGGCCCGGTTGATGGCCAGGAACGTTCCCCGGTGCGGGCAGCCAGCGCAGACCGTGATAGGACGGGCTGCTGTCAACCGGTCCGCCTTCTCGTACACCGCACCTCGCTCCATCGCCCGGGGCTCCTCCAGGCCCAGCGCCTCACTCACCCCTCGCACGACGTGGCCCACGCCGTACTCGCCCACTCTCTCAAAGGTGCCGTCCAACTTGCCCACGATGCGCCCACCGAAGTCACTGCGCCGTGCCTCGACCCACGCCTGTCGCTCCAGGTGTGGCTCCAGCTCCTCCAGAACCACGATCGTGTCACAGCGCGCAAACAGCCGCCGCGCCTCCTCCGCCGGGAAGGGATTGGTTCCCCGCACGCGCAGCACAGAAGGCTGCCGCCACTGCGGTACCGCATCCTCAAGGAGCGCGAACGCCTCGTCCAGGTAAGCTCCGACCACCCCTGCTGAGATGATGCCGACCCCACCGGGCTCGTGCGCGAGCCGAAGGTCGTTCAGGCCCATCTCTCTCATCGCCTCACCGGCCTGACGCAAACGCCGGATCACATCGTGATGCTGCGCCTGGGCGATGGCCGAGCCGGCCTTGGTGTACTTGGCGATATCCCGCTCCAGGATCGGCTCCCGGTCCTCCGGCGCAACCGGCTCGTCAACCATCACCGCGGCATGGGAGTTGGCGATCGATGTGACCGAGCGCACGAACACCGGGCTGCCGATCCGCTCCGAGAGTTCGAAGGCCAGGATCACCATCTCGTAAGCCTCGGCCACCGTCATCGGCTCCACCATCGGCAGATCCATCATCCGCGCATAGCCCCGGGAGTCCTGTTCGACCATCCCGGCGTGGGCGCCCGGATCGTCGGCCACGTAGATCACCAGGCCACCGTTCACCCCCGAGTGCGCGATGGAGAAGACCGAGTCCGACGCCACGTTCAGCCCGGACATCTTCATCGTGCACATCGCCCGCTGCCCTGCCCATGCCGTACCGGCAGCGATGTCGAAGGCGATCTTCTCGTTGGTACTCCACTCGAAGTGTCGACTTTCCTCGGCATCCATCTGCAGCAGGCTCCCGAGGGCCCCGGACGACGGCGTACCGGGATACCCGGTGACCACCCTGACCCCGGCGCGCAGCGCTCCCAGGGCAACCGCCTCATTCCCGGTGATCAGCTGATTCTTCGCTCCCTCGCTTAGCTTCGCACGCTTATGCGCGTCCGGCTTTCCGTTCCTATCCACGATCGATCTCCTCATCAGCATACTCATTGCCCTCGGCGGTGCCCGCCCACGTTGGCGCTGTCCGTCCGCGGCTTAGCTTCGCACAAGGAGCGTTAGCAAGTTGCACGTTGCACGTTGCACGTTACAAGTTCAAGGAGTGTTAGCAGGTTGCACGTTCAACGTTCAACCTGCAACGTTCAACGCGCAGCTTAGCTTCGCACGCGGCTTAGCTTCGCACGCGGCTTAGCTTCGCACGCTGGCGCGGAGAGCCGTGTCTGGCTGGGATGACCCAATATCGCTGCTCAGGGTTCAGCTCCTGTCTCGCCCTCGTGGAATCCCCGCCGCACCGCCACGATTTCAGCCATAATGCTCAGGGCGATCTCCCGCGGTGTCTCGGCACCGATATCCAGGCCGATGGGGGTATGGACCCGATCGAGCAGCGCCTCCGGAACCCCCGCTTCCCGGGCCCTCTCGAACGTATGTCTCGTGCGCCGCCGGCTGCCGATAAGACCGAGATAGGCGACCGGTCGATTCTTGACCGCCTCGAGGACCTTCTCGTCCAGCGAGTGGTGGGGAGTCACCATCACCACGTATGTCTGCTCGGTCAGGCCAAGGTTTTGTACTTCCACGTCCAGGTCCCCCGCAACCAAGGTGCCGGCCCAGGGAAAGCGGTCGGCGGTGACCAGCTCCGGGCGCTCATCCAACACAGAAATGCGGTACCCCAAGAAAGCCGCCAGTTCCGCCACAGCTTGGCCCACGTGACCCGCGCCGATCACCAACACCATCGGGCGCGGGGCCAGCACATCGAGGAAGATGCGCATATCGCCACCGCAGACACCGGGGTCGCCTCGGTCCTCATCCAACAGACGGTGGTGGAGCTCCCGGGACTCGCCGGAGCCGATGGCCGCCTGCGCTTCCTCGATCACGCGGGACTCGACGCCGCCGCCCCCGACGGTGCCCACCGTCCGGCCGTCAGCATAGACGAGCATCCTGGCAGAGACCCCCCGCGGCGTCGACCCCTTCGTCTCGATCACGGTGGCGACAGCCGCGGGCACCCCCTCGCGGACGGCCTCCAGCGCTGCCTCGTACACGGCTTCGGTCTCTTCAGACATCGTACCTCCCGTAACCCCCTATCAGCCGGGTAAGGACAGCCGATCCCGTGCTGACGGGTCCCGCTCTTCGCCAGGCCCGCCGCCAGGACGACTGGGGACCCCGGCTTAGCTTCGCACGCGGCTTAGCTTCGCACGCGGCTTAGCTTCGCACGCGGATTAGCTTCGCACGCCAGGATCGAGAGAGGATCGCCCCTCACCTGAGCCACTAGGCGCGGTCTTTCCTCCCATCCAACGCCTCGAGCACCCGCTCCGGGGTGATCGGCAGCGCGTGGATGCGCACACCGATGGCGTCCGCCACGGCATTGGCCACTGCAGGCGCGGCGGGAGTGAGAGCTGGCTCACCGATCCCCTTGGCGCCGAACGGTCCCACGCCTGTTCCCGACTCCAGGATGATCGTCTCCGTATCGGGGAAGTCCTTCGCCGTTGGGATCAGGTACTCGGCTAGGGAGG
>SKLM01000350.1 GCA_007123205.1 Thermoflexales bacterium | reverse complement strand
GGTCGGCCGCGTCTCCCTGGAGGAGAAGCAGAAGAGCCGACTAAGCTTGTAGACGTCTGTGGTCGAGTTCCGCGGACGCGGGTTCGATTCCCGCCATCTCCACCTAACCGACAGGGCTGGCAGCTGAGACGCCAGCCCTGTCGCGTCTTTGTCACTTTGGTGATGCACCGTGTGATGAGAGCACCAAAAGAGGGCACTCCCGCGAGTGCCGCTCTTCCTGGGCTGTCCCTCGATGACCCGCGCAGGATTCGAACCTGCAACCAAGGGCTTAAGAGGCCCCTGCTCTTCCGTTGAGCTAGCGGGCCAGCACCGAGTATTATAGTGGGAAGCTCCGCTTTGTCAAGGATTCGCCTTTTGGGACCAAGGTCCTATCATCTTCCTCGCGAACAGCCGAGATGCTGCAGGAGCGTGGGTCGGTCAAGCGTCAGACTTCGCGGCACGGGGTTCAGGAGACCGCATTGCTGGTCCACCAGGGTGAGTTCGCGCACGTGATCTGATGAGCTTGGAATGGTAATGTGCTCGCGGTTCTGGGATGATGAAGGCCTGTCTTGGGGCCCGCCGCTGGATTGCGTCACTCGGGCCACGGCGCCCGCCGAATCCGTTTCAGGCCGTCCACTTGTTCGGGCCCGGGCCGACCACCTGTCCCGCCGGCATGGCAGCCGTTTTTCTGTGCGCATCGGAGTCGGTGGAAGAGATCCCCGGAACGAATGGACAGCTTGGCCGGAATACACGGCGGGGCGGGGGAGCGATCTGTCCGTGTCGGCCGGGACGGACGCGCGATCGCCGAGGGTTCACACCGGTTGCGGCGCCAGGCTGGCGGCTAAGCGCCTCAGCTCGCGAAAGGTGATCGGTTTCAGCAGGACCTCATCGGCGTGATGCTTGAGTCTATCCGCCAGCCCCGGGTCGGCCGTGGCGATGATCACATGGGTCTCTCCAAGCCGCTCGTCGGTTGCGATCTCCTCCAGGATGGCCTCGCCTGACATATTGGCCAGGTGGAGATCCAGGATCACGACATTGGGCACCGACACTTCCAGCTGTGCCAGGGCCCTCTGTCCATCCTTGACGACGGAGGTCTCGAATCCTGCGGCCTGAAGGGCGTGGGCGATGATGGTCGCCAGGTCCTGGTTGTCCTCGATGATGAGCGCCAGGTGCTCGCTCATGTCCCCCTCCTCCTGGATCCGTGAGCCGGTCCGGACGAGCCATCCATCTCAAGGTCACGCACCGTGTGCAGGTCGGCTAACCAAGCCGTGCACCACTCAAAGTAGATAAACCTCCACATCTGCCACTCTCAGCCCCGCCCTTCCAGACGGGTGGGAGCCCCTCCCCTGGCGTGGCGAAGATCTCCGCCACCATCTAGCAGGTGGTCCGAGGCGGGAGTCGTGCCCCCGACCCCGGGCGCCCGCGGAGGGAGACAGCCTGGTTGGGCCGGCAGGGAGGAACAGGTCCGCTGTCGGGCGAAGTAGGAGCACACGAAGTCCCGGCCCCATTGAGTTGGCCCGGCGTCATCTCACCTCGGTGATCCGCTGCCCATGGAGCCAGTTGTTAAGATCAGCTTCGTCGATGCGCCATAATCGCCCGACTTTGTACGCGGGGAGCTCTCCTTCGTTGATCCACCGCCGCACTGTGTACACTGAGACCTGGAGCAGACGGGAGACCTCCTTCGGCGTGAGGAAAGGGTGTATGGGTGAATCCGTGGGTGTCACTGACATGCCAGACTCCGTGGGTATCGAACGGCCCGTGCTGACTGGAACCATAATAATATAGCACAGAGTGGCAGAGCTTTACATAGGAGGTTCGTACTATTGGGCAGTCGGGCGGGCGGGGGTGGAGGGTTGGCGCAGGCGACGACAGTGCTAACGATGACGGCCCCTCACGGCCCGGCATCGCCGGGCTGACCCTCTCACCCGGGGGGAGAGGGGACACGGCAGCGCAGCCCCGCGGGCCCGGCGCGCTTTCTTCGATTCAGAGTGGTGCGCGGCTTGAGGCTCGCTGCGCGAGCTTGGCAAGCGGCTTAGCTTCGCAAGCTGGGCACCATGGGCGTTCTCGGAATGACAGGGTGGGGCTTCGCTGTGTCTTTAGCGGGTTCAGCGCACCTCTGCGAGCTCAGCCCTTCCATCCACCGACCAGGCGCGTCAGAGCCATCTGCGCAGATCTGCGTCCCATCCCCAGCCTCTCGTCAGAGCGGAGGTTCGTTAGAGGCGAGGTCCCGCCAGTCTGGCGATCTTCTGACTGGTCTGACGCCAGGTGATCTTCGACAGTCCCAGCTTCTGACGCAGCTCCTTGGCGCTCATCCCCGCCCGATAGTCCCGCACAGCGCTCGTCCAGCGGAGCATCTCGAAGGAGATGCCCTGGTCCACATCGGCCTGCTCAGCGACGTGGGATAGGACGTACTCCAAATTGCGGGCGGTGCAGGGGAAGAGGGCCGTTTCGATCTCGTACTGGGCGCAGTAGTCGGTCAACACCGTGGGCCACCAGAATGGCAGCGACAGATTGCGCTCCTTGTGTCTGCGCTGGGGGTTGGCGTAGCGGATCCAGAGGGCCGGCTGCTCTGGATCGTCGAGGTCGATGTGGTTGAGCGTGATGCTCATACACTCGCTCTTCTTAATGCCGCTGTGGAGCAACAGCGTCACCAGGAGATGGGGACGAGCATCGGGCTTGTCGGCTTCCCGCAGGGCGTTGGTCGCTGCCAGGACGCTCTCGACCTGCTCATCGTCCAGGATCTCCGGCAGGGGGGTGCTTACCGGCTCGTGGGCCACCGGCGCTGCCGGATCCCGCCGCAGAACCCCGTCCTCGGCGAGCCAGCCGAAGAAGACCTTGAGCGTGGTGATGCGTCGGGCCAGGGACTTGGGGCTGCAGGGTGCATCCCGGTCGTTCACCAGCCAGTCGGTGAAGCGGTTAAGGTCCTGGGTGGCGATATCGCCGATGGCGGCCCAGGCGCCGAAATAGTGGGCCAGGATGTTCAGGTCCGACTGGAAGGCTTTCATGGTGTTCTCGGTGAAGCCCTCCCCGTGCATATAGGCGTCAAAGGCGCTCCTCGCGGCGCGCAGCGAGGAGCGCGCGGTCAGATCCGTCGCCGGGTCTCGAGTCTCGGACATCTGTACGTCTGGCATCAGCGGCTTCTCCTTGCTGGCTTCGTATAGCACAGGTTGCTGCTATTCTACTGCCGCGTTGCGCGGATGTCAACCAGCAGAGAGGATCCGCCTGTGATGAGACTTAGGCAGCGCCTCTGACTTCTCGGGCCAGACGAGCGAAGAAGTCGGCCATATAGTCGTGGCGGTCCGCGGCCATCCGTCGGCCTGTCGGGGTGTAGAGGTGATCCCTGATGCGGGACAGTTTGACGATGAACTCATGGACGGGGGTGTGAGCATCCGCGTCATCGCCGTCGGCTAGCCAGCGATCGAGATCGACGGACTCTACAGGAGCCCAAAGGCGCTGTCCGTGCGCTCCCCCGTAGGCAAAAGCGCGAGCCACACCCAGGGCCCCGATGGCATCCAGCTTGTCCGCGTCGAAGAGCACCCGGGCTTCCAGGGTGGCGGGTTCTGGCTCAGTTCGGAAGCGGTGGGCTGCCACCGCGTGGGCGACGGCGTCCACCATCGGCGGGGGTTGGTGGGCCAGTATCCCCCTGGCTCGCTCCGCGGCTGCGCAGGCGTGATCGATGCCGGCTGCTTCCGCCTCGCAGCGGCCGACATCATGGAGGAGCGCCGCCGCCTGCACGATGCGCACGTCAGCCCCTTCGACGGTCCCGATGTGTTGGGCGAGTTGGAGCACCCGGAGCACATGGTCGAAGTCGTGGACGGCGTCAGCACTGTCATACAGACGCCGTGCTTCAGCGACGCTGATCATATCGGAGCCTCATGCCACGCTCTCCCGCGTCTCCTCCACCAGGTGATCGACGACGGCCCGAGGGTCGTCCGTCCGCCGGAATACGGCCAGCTGACGGTCAGCACTGGTTCCCTCGCGGAGGATGGTGTCGGCGTATTCGATCTCGCGCCGGCTTCCCAGGTCGTCGATGACATCGTCCGTCCAGGCAAGGATCTCAGTCATCAGATGGGGGAAGGACACCTCCTTCTTCTTGCCGAAGTCGATGAGCTTCCCCTCAGTGCCGTACCGCAGGGCGCGCCACTTGTTCTCGTCGATGAGGTGCTTGGGATAGAGCCGCCACGATTGGTTCGCCTGTCGCAGCTGCACCAGTTTGGCCGCGATGGCCTGGATCAGGGCTACCAGACAGAGAGTCTCGTCGACGCGGGTGCACATGTCCGGGATGCGTATCTCCAGCGTGGGGAACTTCTCGCTGGGGCGGACATCCCACCAGACGTGGGTCGGCTCGGCGATGCTGCCGGTGGCCAGCAGCGTGTCGATGTAGTTGCGGTAGCTGGCGTAAGCCTCGAACTGCGGGGGAATGCCTGTTCGCGGCAGGTTCTCAAAGACCACGCTGCGATACGACTTCAGGCCCGTGTCCCGGCCGTGCCAGAAGGGAGAGCTGGTCGACAGGGCCAGTAGATGGGGGAGGAAGTAGCGCAACTGGTTCAGGACATCGATGAGCAGCTCCTTTTCCTCGATGCCGATGTGGACGTGCATACCGAATACGAGCAGCTGACGCCCGACGTCCTGCAGGAAGCGCACCAGCTCCGGATAGCGGCCGAAGGGCGAGACACGCTGCCGGACCCAGGAGGAGAAGGGGTGCGTGCCGGCGGCCGCCACCCAGAGTCCTGCGTCCTCGGCGAGCTGGAGCATCGAACGACGGACGCGAACCAACTCTTCGCGGGCCTCGGCGACGTCCCGGCAGACCTTGGTCCCGGCCTCCACCTGAGACTGGAGGAACTCGGCCCGGATCTGGTTCGGGAGTATAGCTCTCCCCTGCTCCAGAAACTGCTGCACGTAGGAGCGCATCTCCCGGGTCTGTGGGTCGATGATCTGGTATTCTTCCTCGATGCCGATGTTCAGCGATGGCTCAGTCACGATTGCCCCTTAGGGAGGGGATTATAGCAGATCTCCGTCCCGGTCCAACTTGCGTCTAGCCAACCAGATCACACCTCTGCGTGACGGTAGGCGTACGGCCTTGCTGCAATGCCCAATCGCCACGGGACTCCTGCTTGGACCTTGAACCTCCGCACCACGGTGCCTGCTCCGGGCGGACTCACCAATCTGTCCGCTGCCGCAGGCAGCTGGCCCCGCGGCCCCTGCTAGTTTCTTCCAGCCGGCTGGACGGCACTCCGCTTCGCTGCGTGCCTGACTACAAACGGGCGCCACCGGCCGACATGTGCTCCGGGCGGATTCACCAATCCGCCCGCTGCCGGAGTCAGCCGGCCCGTGGCCACCGTTATTTCTTCCAGCCGGCTGGACGGCACTCCGCTTCGCTGCGTGCCTGACTACGAACGGGCGCCCCCCCCGACCTGTGCTCCGGGCGGATTCACCAATCCGCCCGCTGCCGCAGGCAGC
>SKLM01000016.1 GCA_007123205.1 Thermoflexales bacterium | reverse complement strand
TGCTCAGACTCCTTAAGCGTCGCGTGGGAAGCCAGCAGCCCCGAAGCGTCGAAACGCACGGTCTGTACGAACTGAGGGACCTCACGCCAGCTCTTTTCCATGGCCTGCGCCATGGCCTTCTGGATTGTAGTCTGCTCTATCACGGGGCCGCCTGGTCTCACTCCTTTGCCGGCCGCCGCCACGACATCAGCTTCGGTGATCAGGTCGTTCGGTCCTGTGCCCCTCACATCCCCAATATCGATCCCAAGCTCGGCTGCCCGGCGTCTTGCCCGTGGCTGCGCCTTCGGCCTTTGCCCTCGTCCAGCCTCCCTCTCCTGGGGCCGGAGGGTCGCCGGCACCTCGCCCGGTGTAGCATCGGCTGCCACCGCCGGTTCCCAGTTCTGCTCGCATCATATCATACTCGGACCCCCCGTGTCAAGATCAACTCGTCCTCGGTCGCAGATCGCGAGCTGCACTGTGCCGCCTGCCACAAGAGCTAGTCCGAACCACCACAAGTACCTCTCCGCTGCGGTAATGGTGGTCGTTGTGGAACCTGCCTTGCCCAGCTCCCGAGTCCCGAACCTGCCGCCCGATTCGTCGCTACCGTATTATTGGCCCACGGTCTATCTTCGCGGTGCGCGTTTGTTCAGTTCGTACCCACGACACCAGGAAGCACATGCCCAACCGGGTTCAGATGGTATTTTCGTGGCGTGGTCAACACTATCCAGGACGGGGGCAGCTGTCTGGCACAGTCTGATATCCGGGTACAATAGGGACTGAGGCGCTACAGGAGTAAGCTTGGGAGCTGCTTCTGGCTCGGCCCCTCTGGGCGAAGAGTTGAGAACGGCGCTGGCGCGCCTTCCTCCGACTCATTCCGTCCTGTCGGGGGATGGATGAGCGATAAGGTGCCGGGGGTAACTCCGGCGCCCGCCGGACTGCAAAGGAGGCTCGAAATCGTGGGATGAACGTCCCATGGTGGGAGCCTCCTTTTTTTCGTCGACGGTGTTGCGAAAGGCAAAGGCCGTCGGGATGGCTGGCCGAGCGATCGGGCGAGTAAGGGCGAGGCTGTGGTTCACGCCGTCTCGCCCCGGGGGGCCGATCATCTGCATCCGTATGCCTCCGCCATTGATGGGTTTGGCTACCGCGAGCCGGAACTTGGCATAGAACAGGACGTGGACTACCTCGGCTTAGCTTCGCACGCTGAGGATGGCGAGAAGGGTTGGATCAAACCCCTTCAGGAGCTCTCTATGGCTACCAATATGCTGGGGGTGTGCCTCTTCTCGTCCATCACGCTGGCGGTCAAGCCGTCGACGTGGGCGGGTCTGCTCTCCGCAGCTGTGGGCCGAACGGTCACGAAGGAGAACAGCTGCGGGCGGCCGAGCGGGTGATCAACCTGGAGCGCATGATCAACGTCGCCTTTGGGTTCGATGGTTCCGATGACGCGCTGCCCACACGCTTCCTGGAGGAGCCCGCGCCCGATGGTCGGGGGGAGGGTCAGACGGTCGATCTGGAGGTCGCGCTGGACAGCTACTACCGGTCGATGGGATGGGACGTGGAGACGGGCCTGCCGACTGCGGAGACGCTGGATGAGCTGGGGCTCGGCTGGCTGACGTGACCACCGGAAAGGACGCAGATGGACGCTGATTTCCGCAGATTGCTGAACCGGTGAGGGTGAGGGGGGTGTTGGGATGACGCCCCCCTCACGGCCCGGCACCGCCGGCTGGCCCTCTCCTCCCGGGGGGAGAGGGTACACGGAGGCGACGACGAGATTGTCGATCGCTGGCACTCCTGCGGGTGATGGCCCGGCGTTGCGAGGCTAGCGGGGTTGCTTCTACTCTGAGTGGTGGGGGCATAAGAGTAGACTGGGAATGAGGGGTTGGGGGATTGTCTGTGTTCCGCGGGAATGGCAGGCTGTTCGGCCGGCTTGACATTCGGAGTGCTTATGCTATGATTGAGGCACTAGAAGGTCATTGACGGAGTTTGTCGACTTGAAGAGCCAGGAGATAGCGTTGATCACCCTGCTTAGCCTTGTGGGCGTCCCTGTTAAGCCTATTCTCGCCGTTGGCGAGATCATGGCGGCTGGGAGGGAGCCAGGGTAGCCAAGGTGTAGCGCCGAGATGTTGTTGTAGCCAGAACCTCCCAGCCCGGGGGGTTTTCTCTTTTCTGCGTACATCGGCATTCATCATCTACAACTCAGGGAGGAGAGTATGACCATCAGTAAGAGTGAGTTCATCTGGTTGAATGGGGAGCTGGTCCCGTGGGATGAGGCGCAGGTTCACGTAGCGGCCCACGCCCTTCACTACGGCTCCAGCGTATTCGAGGGTATCCGGGCCTACGACACCGTTGATGGTCCGGCGGTGTTCTGCCTGGACGCGCACGTCGACCGCCTATTCAGCTCGGCCAAGATCTGCCGGATGGAGATGCCCTTCGGGAAGGACGAGATCACGCGGGCTATCCTGGAGACAGTACGGTTGAATGGGCACGATGCGTGTTACATTCGGCCGGTGGTGTATCGGGGTGTCGATAGCCTGGGCATCGATCCTCGCTCCTGCCCGGTGGAGGTGGCGATCATCACCATGGAGTGGGGGCGCTATCTGGGCCCGGAAGCGATCGAGCAGGGGGTGGACGCGGGGGTGAGCTCGTGGCGACGTATGGCCCCAAACACCTTCCCGGCGGCGGCAAAAGTGGGTGGCCAGTACATCAACTCCCAGCTTATCGCCATGGAGGCGGCCGACCATGGCTATGTGGAGGGGATCGCGCTGGATGCCAGCGGGTTCGTCAGCGAGGGGAGCGGCGAGAATCTGTTCATGGTGACGGATGGCCGGCTGTGTACTCCCCCACTGGCGTCCTCGATCCTCGAAGGTATCACCCGACGATGTGTTCTCACCCTGGCCAGGGATCTTGGCTATCCAGTGCGTGAAGAGCTGATGCCTCGGGAGGTTCTGTACATGGCCGACGAGATCTTCTTCACGGGCACTGCCGCGGAGATCACCCCTGTGCGCTCTGTCGATGGCATCGTCATCGGGAGCGGTCATCGTGGTCCGATCACGGAAGGTCTGCAGGAGCAGTTTTTCGGGATCACTGGTGGGACTATGGACGATCGTCACCGATGGCTGACACCGGTGGCCTCGTGAGTAGAACCTTCCGAGCCGACGGGGCGTCCAAGCGACAGGGTGAGCCGCGGAGGTACGGGAGACGGACCGGGCGCGAGCTGGCGGTCTGACTGGAACGGAGTAGATGAGTACACCAAGAAGTGAGCTACTGAACGGCAAGGCTTTGGCTTTCGTCGGCAGCGGCACCATGGCCGAGGCGATGATTCGGGTCCTGCTGGACCAGAGGCGTGCCCTCCCGGCCCACATCTGCGCCAGCGGACCGCGTCAGGAGCGGGCGCAGGAACTGCATCGACGCTGCGGGGTGATCGGCTGCACGGACAATCGAGAGGCGGTGGAGGCTGCTGACCTGGTGGTGCTGTCCGTCAAGCCACAGGTCATGCCGAGGGTTCTTGCGGAGTTGAGGGGCCTGATATTCCCCGGTGGATTGGTGCTCTCCATCGTCGCCGGCGTGGATATTGGGACCATCTCTAGCGGCCTCCAACATCAGGCCGTGGTCCGGGCTATGCCGAACACGCCCGCGCAGATCGGGCAGGGGATGACGGTGTGGACAGCCTCTCCCTACGTGACGGATTGCCAACGGGAGGCGGCTCGGGCGGTCCTGGAGGTGATGGGGCGGGAGATCTATGTCGAAGATGAGGAGATGCTGGACATGGCCACCGCCGTCAGCGGAACCGGGCCGACGTACGTCTTCATGATGATGGAGGCGCTCACCGATGCAGCTGTCCATCTTGGCTTCTCCAGGCGCGTGGCGATCCAGCTGGTGACGCACACGGTATTGGGCTCGGCGAACTTCGCTCGTCAGTCAGACCGACACCTGGCGGAACTGCGCAACATGGTGACCTCTCCGGGAGGCACGAGCGCCGAGGCGATCTATCAGTTGGAAAAGGGGGGCCTGCGGACCGTGCTCTCCAAGGCTGTCTGGGCAGCTTATCAGAAATCGAGGCTTCTGGGACAGACGTTTCAGCCGCTTGCGGATCCCAATGGATTGCCGGGTCCTGATGGAGATGTCCGGCCCTGACGCTGGGCGGAGGCTACGATCGAAATTGGCAACACAACGTTAACACAACGTTAACATAGAGGGTGAGTGGCTGCTTGACAAGATGGGGATTCAGCGTATAATCGCGCCAATCGAATGGAGATCGTCTATCGTGTTGAGAAAGCTGAACGTTGTGGTTGTTGTCCTGTCGGTCTTGCTCCTTGTTATTAACAAGGGGTGATGATCCGCTGGGCAGCTGCGTCTAGCTCTTATCGTAGCCAAAGGCCGCCCGCGGAGGCGGTCTTTTTTGTTCTGAGGTCTGGGAGACGGTGCGGATGATGACGGACGGTGCTGGGGTGACACAGGGGAATGGTCTGATGTGCGGCGCGGCTTGGCGACCGGCCGAGCGTGGTGTGACGTCTGAGCTGGGTCTCATCCTTTCGATTGTCATCGTTATTATCGTCCTCCTGCTTAGTCAGGAGGATGAGGAGGTTGGGTCGGCACCGTAGGCAGAGGAGATGGTAGAAGCCGAGGAGCTGAGTAGAGAGCCGCCCAACCGGGCGGCTTCTTTTGTTCTGTGGTCAGGACGAGCACGAGGAGGAGAGATGATAAGGACAGGAGCTCAGATTGTGTGGGAGATGCTGGAGCACGAGGGGGTGGAGGTGCTGTTTGGCATTCCCGGTGGTGCCATTATGCACACGTATCATCCGCGGCAGGAATACGGGATCCGCCATATCTTGATGCGGCACGAGCAGGGGGCGGCCCACGCGGCGGACGGGTACGCGCGGGTGTCTGGAAGGGTCGGTGTGGCCATGGCGACGTCGGGACCGGGCGCCACGAACCTCGTCACCGGCATAGCGACGGCGATGATCGACTCGTCACCCATCGTCTGCATCACGGGCCAGGTGCCCACGTCGCTCATCGGATCGGATGCCTTCCAGGAGACGGACATCACAGGTGTGACGCTGCCCATTACCAAGCACAACTACCTGGTCACGGACGTCGCTGAGCTGGCCGACGTGATACACGAGGCGTTCTACGTCGCCCGAAGCGGTCGCCCCGGACCGGTGTTGATCGATCTCCCGAAGGACGTTCAGATCGCCGAGACGGATTTTTGCCCTCCGGACGATGGGTTGGAGCTTCCCGGGTATCGGCCCCGGGAGGAAGGGGATGCCGCGTTGGTGGAGCGCGCCGCGGAGCTGATCAACGCGTCGGAGCGCCCTGTGATTCTGGCCGGTCAAGGGGTGCTGATGTCGGGCGCAATGGGTGTGCTGGTCGAGTTCGCTGAGAAGACGAGCACGCCAGTGGCCCTGACGCTACTCGGCAAGGGGGGATTCCCCGACTCGCATCCACTGGCGCTGGGGATGATGGGTATGCATGG
>SKLM01000316.1 GCA_007123205.1 Thermoflexales bacterium | reverse complement strand
TCCATCGTCTCGCACTCCGGGCAGACGTCACGCGGGGGAAATATCCTTACCCCACAGGATTCACATATCTCGCCTACCAATCGATATCGCTGCTGATGCAGTCTCCAGTTCCTCGGTACGCTGTCCATATCAAGACCTCCTCGGCTACAAGGCGACGCACTTCGGAAGCGCATCGCACGCTACTCTATGATTGCTCCAATATATGTGTGATCACGGTGGCTCCACTGCCGCCGATGTTCTGGGCCATCCCAATACGCGCGTTCGGCACCTGATTCTCACCGGCAAGCCCACGCAACTGCTGTACCACCTCGACGATCTGATAGACTCCCGTAGCGCCCACCGGGTGTCCGCGGGCCTTCAGCCCCCCCATGGTGGTCACCGGAATACGTCCGTTAATCCCAATCTCTCCGTCGAGGGCCAGCGCCAGTCCCCTGCCTCTATCTGCGAAGCCAGCTGCCTCAAGGCTCAGGGCGGCCATAATGGTGAAGGCGTCGTGGAGTTCGAAGAGATCGATATCTGCCGGACGGACGCCAGCACCCTCATAGGCGCGCTGCGACGAGAGCTCCGCCCCTGCAAGGACCAGAGGATCCTTGCGATCATGGACAGCGAGGGTGTCCGTGCCCACGGCGGAGGCTGCTACGCGCACAGTGGTCATCGACGGATCACGCGCCTCGCAAAGCGGAGCCAGCACCACCGCTGCCGCGCCGTCACAGATGGGGGAACTGTCCAGCAGGTTGATCGGCTCGGAGATCATCCGTGCCCGACTGAACTTCTCACAACTCACCGGAAAGCGGAACATCGCGTACGGATTGTTGAGGGCATTCTGATGGGCGTTCACGGCGAAGGGCGCGAAGTCCTGATGAGCGTACCCATACTGGTGCATATAGCGCCGCATCAACAGCGCGTTTAGCGTCACGAACGATGCGCCATGGGCAGCCTCGTAATCGGCGTCAGCAGCCATCGCCAGGGCTGCAGTGGTGTCGGGGCCAAGGGTATCAGTCATCTTCTCCACACCGACCACGACCACGATGTCGGCGAGCTCCCCGGCGACAGCGACGTAACCCATCCGCACTGCTGCAGCGCCCGATCCGCAGGCGGCCTCGATCTTGAATGCCTCAATCCCTCTGAGCCCGGCGAAGTCGGCAACCAGGGCTCCAAGATGCTCCTGTCCCTCCAGTTCTCCCGACAGCATGTTGCCCACGTAGAGCGCATCAGCTCTGACGACCCCAGCGTCGGCCATAGCGGCCTGTACCGCCTCCAGCGCAAGGTGCCGGAGACTGATCCCCCAGTGCTCTCCAACCGCAGTTTGTCCTACTCCGATGACGGCGACTTCTCTCATAATCTCTGTTGCCGCGGCGCAGTCAACCTCCGAGGGGTGCCTCACCGGACCAGTTTGTCACTGTAGCGTGCATAGGTCGCGTAGTCAACTTCACACCGCCGCGCGATGTAGTCTTGCGTCTTCGGCGCCCGACGCTGGCGTTCCAATATCGCACCGGTGACACGGATTGACAGGGCGTCTGATCCTGCACCGGAACCGTAGCTCGCCAGAAGGACCCGATCCCCAGGCTGCGCAACATCCAGGACTGCGGTCAGACCCATCGGCGAAGATGCGGCATAGGTGTTGCCGATCTCGTTGACCAGGAGTCCGACCCGAACTTGGTCGACTGTGAATCCCAGCTCCTTGGCCACGCTGAAGGGGAACTTCACATTGGGTTGGTGGAAGACAACATGCCGGTAGTCGCTGGGTTCTGTCCCCAGACGTTCCATCAGGCCCGTGACGGCCTCCACGATATGGGTGAAGTAGGCCGGCTGGCCCGTGAACCGACCCCCGTGCGAGGGGAACCGCTGGTAGGCTCTCCGCCAGAAGTCGGGAATGTCCGTGGCGTAGGAGAGAGAACCCTCGAACGTGGCCAAGGCTTCTCGTGCTGGGCCGACCAGGTATGCCGCGCTACCGGCGGACGCTGTATACTCCAACGCGTCGGAAGGGCGGGCTTGCGCAACATCAGAGCCGATGGCCAGTGCATAGCGGGCCATTCCAGATCCAACGAAGCCAATCGCGGCCTGAATGGCCTCGGTGCCGGCCTTGCACGCGAATTCCCAGTCAGCAGCCTGGGTGTAAGGGGTCGCACCGATGGCCTCAGCGACGATGGTCGAGGTGGGCTTGACGGCGTACGGATGCGACTCGCTGCCCACCCAGACGGCCCGGATCTGGCTGGCGCCCACCTGACCAGCGCGCATCAGGGCGTTACGGGCAGCCTCCACGGACATCGTCACCACGTCCTCGTCCAGCCCGGCTACCGATTTCTCCTTTATCGGTGTGGATCCCTTGCCCTGCGTCCATACGCGCGCCACCTCAGCGTTTGGCAAGCGGTAGCGGGGCACATAGGCCCCGTAGCCCACGAATCCGACGTCAAGCGTCGGTTTGAGCAGCGTCGACTCGTTACCTGTCGTGGTCATGGATTATGTGCGAGAGCATCCCGTCCATACTCTGTTGGAGGCGTGACGTTCAGTCGGGACAAGGGAGGCCCAGCGCGCCCGTCAGATGATCTGCCACACGTGAACCCTCGGGTAGCGCCATACCCCACGACGATTGTAGAGCCCGCGAAACCGACACATTCATTCACTGCGCAAGTCCTCCAGAATCACCGCTGCCTGGCCCTGCCGAATCACGCCTCGCGCGATGAGCGCCTGTGCCACCTGCCGGATCTCCTGGCCCTGAGCTCCAGCTGCCATAGCCACCTGTCGAGCGTGGAGCTGCATATGCCCCCTTTGGATCCCCTCTGTAGCGAGGGCCCGCAGAGCCGCCAGATTCTGCGCCAGCCCCACGGCAGCGATGACCTGGGCCAGTTCCCGGGCCGTTCGCACCCCCAAGATCTTGAGGGCCAGCCGGGCCATAGGATGCACCTGCGTCGTTCCCCCCACGACACCAACGGCGATAGGCATCTCCAACGTACCGGCCAGGTCGCCGCGGCTGTCCTGCGCCCAGGTGGTCAGGCTCCGGTAGCCACATCCCCGCCCGGCATACGCATGAGCGCCGGCCTCGACCGCCCGCCAGTCATTTCCTGTGGCCAGGACGACGGCATCGACGCCATTCATGATCCCCTTGTTGTGCGTCGCGGCACGATACGGGTCAGCCGCAGCGAACGCTGAAGCCTCGACGATGCGCTCTACCACCTCGTGGCCGGCTAAACCGTCGAAGGCCAACGCGTCGGCCGGGACTGTACAACGCGCCCTTGCCAGCCGCCGATCAGCGAGATTGGACAGGATTCGCAGTCGCGTCCGCCCGCCCGTGATCTCCTCGATGCGCGGTCCCAGTGACTCGCAGGCGGTGTTGACCGCGTTGGCGCCCATCGCGTCGCGGCAGTCGAATATGAGGTGCACGATCAGCATGCTGCCGACCGGCGTATCGCCCAGGATCCGCACCTCCAGATCTCGCGCTCCTCCCCCCAACCGGAGGAGCAAGGCATCGGTCTCGTCTGCCAGAGCTAGCAGCTCCTCACGGGCGGCCAGGAGATCGAAGCGCGCTGAGTGAGGATCCGCCACGTTCAGAACCTGGATCTGACCGATCATCTCTGATGGGGCGGCCGTAGCCTGAAACCCTCCTCCCGCCCGGACCAACTTGGCGGCGAAGGACGCACCCGCTACTACCGACGGCTCCTCAATCGCCATGGGCACCAGGACATCGCGCCCGTTGATCAAGAAATTGACGGCGATCCCCAGGGGCAATGCATAGAGCCCGACAACATTCTCGATCATCTCGTCGGCTTGCGCCAGATCGAGGCCTATGGCCCGGCGAAGCGTCGCGGCCTCTTCAACGGAGAGATTGGCCCACTGAGCGACCTGTTCAACACGGTCTCCCAACGGCTGGTCATAGAATCCGGCGAACCGAGAAGATGGCGCCATAGCACCCTTGGTCTGCGTCTGGCCTAAGACACCGGCTGTATCACACCAAAACCGCCGGACGACTGATGTCCCGGCGGCTATGTGCGCATAGTATACCACGCTCATCCTCCCAAAAACTGTCAACCTGCCATCTGGGCCTTCCAAGAACCTATCATATGTCCCAAGCTGCGACGCACGTCGGAGGCATGTGGCACCTCCGTCGCACCTCCAGAGAGGGTCCACTCGATTATCTCTGGCGGGCAAAGGAACCGAGCCCGGGGAGCACCCAGACCTTCCATCCCCAGGCCTCGACTGACAAACAGAGTCGTCCCCTTCTCCTGGTACCGACCCATCTCATACCGTTTCCAGAAATCGGAGCTGGTCAAGACGGCACCCAGGAGAGGCAAGCGGATCTGTCCTCCGTGAGTGTGGCCGCACAGATAGAGGTCAACCCCACATTCCGTCGCTTCCGGCATCAGATCCGGGGAGTGGTAGAGCAGCAGGGTGAAGCGCTCGTCGGGTAGATCGGCCAGAAGGCGGCGAAGCCGAGGAGCGTCGCGAGAGCGCTCCCGGGTGCACTGCAGGCCGGCGATACGGAGATTGTGACCGTTCACCTGCAAGTGAACGGCTTCGTCCAGGAGCCAGTCGATGGGGAGCCCGGCGAAGATGGACGGTATTACCTCTTTCAGATCGACGGGGGGACTGCCGGTGATGGCATAGATCGGGACGCGGTCCGAGCTTCCCATGTGGGCTCGTTCACAAAGAGCCTCCAGCAGGCACCGGGCCTGGGCCTGGGCTTCAGGATCCCGGACGCTCGATAGGTTGAGGTAGTCGCCGGTCAGGACGATGAGGTCCACGGGCAAGGTCTCGACCAGATCGAGCAACTTCCGTTCCCGCGCCGTGATCCTCTCTACGTGTATGTCGCTGATATGGAGGAGCCGGAGAGGCAGACCCCCATTGAGTTTGGGCGACTGGAGAGTCTGGTACGTCACTCCGATACGGAAAGGCTCAATCCAGGTGGCGTAGAGAGAGACGGCCGTGATCCCCAGTTGCACGAAGATCACGGCAGAAAAGGCGACGCGGCTGGCCGACAGGAGGGCGCCACCGAGGATGAGACAGCCGCGGACCGTGGTCAGCGCCAGCAGGGGTGAGGTTACAGGCCCGAAAGAGCGCTCCAGCCTGGGCAAAAGCGCCAGCCCAACCGAGTCGATGAGCACGAATGCCAGGGACGCAGCGGCAGCAGCGACGCGGAAATCGCCCCAGGGCCAGGACACGATTGCCACCAGGGCCAGCCACACCGGGGTGAGAACCAGAGGGTGGACACGCCCCGCCAGATCCGCGAAGACCAACCCATAGTGGAGCAATCGCGGGCGGTACCCCGGTGGGTGGAGAATCTCGTCCAACGAAGCCTCGTTGTCCCGACCAGGGGGTGCCATTAGGTCGGGTTAGAGGGATGGTGCTGCACGCACCGGGCCGTGGTCAGGAAGCTGGCAGGGACGCCGCGCACGCTGTCGACTCCAGGAGATCGTGGAGCACGGCCGGGGTGTTGGTGATAATGCCATCCACCCCCCAGGCGATGAG
>SKLM01000209.1 GCA_007123205.1 Thermoflexales bacterium | reverse complement strand
GGGTTTCTGACCGCGCTGGGAGTCGTCTTTGTGGCCGAGCTGGGAGACAAGACGCAGCTGGCCGTCGTGACGCAGGTCTGCAAGTTCCGGCGCCCCTGGGCGGTCTTTGCGGGAGCGAGCCTGGGCCTCGCTCTGGTTACCATCCTCGGTGCTGGGGTGGGGCGGGTGCTGGGGCACCTGGTCCCCCAGGACATCGTGCGGGCCGTTGCGGCGGGGGCGTTCCTGGTGATGGGGGCGCTGATGGGCCGGCAGGCGTGGAGGGCCGGGTCACGCAGGTCGTTGCCAGAAGCGTGCGACACCTCTGGCAGTGAGAACTCGACCCAGTCAGAGAGCGGGTGGTCCTGGCAGGCCTTCGGTGCGACCCTGGGGCTCCTGTTCGTGGCGGAGATGGGGGATAAGACGCAGCTGGCGGTCCTGAGTCTGGCCGGGCAGGCTGGCTCTGCGTGGGCCGTCTTCGTCGGCGGGACTCTGGCCCTGGTGGGAGTCACAGCGCTGGGCGTCCTGGGTGGCGAGGGACTGTGTCGACTGACGCCTGAACGGACGCTGCTCTGGGTTTCCGCGGCGGCGTTTGTCGTCATCGCACTGTTGATGGCGTCGGGCCTGCTTTGACGACAACGGGGGGGCACAGCCGGTTTCGCCAGGGGACGGATGAGTGCGTCATTTGAGTGAGTAGAGGATGGGGGAGGGAGCGTGTCTCGAACCGTTCTGGTGGTCGATGACGAACCCGAAATCGTTCGCCTGCTGCGCTCCTACCTGGAACGGGATGGCTATCGGGTGGTGACGGCCTCCAACGGCGAGGAGGCGCTGTACGCGGCCCGACGCGAGAGACCGGACTTGGTGGTGCTGGACATCCTTATGCCGAGGATGGATGGCCTGGAGTTCACGAGGCGGGTGCGTCGCGAACAGGACGTGCCGATCATTATGCTCACCGCGCGGGCCGAGGAGACGGATCGGATCGTGGGTCTGGAGATGGGGGCCGACGACTACGTTACCAAGCCGTTTAGCCCGCGGGAGGTCGTCGCGCGGGTGCGGGCGGTCCTACGCCGGGCCCTGCCCGCGTCCGAGGCCCCGCCCATCCTCCGCGCGGGCCCGATTGTGCTGGATCGCTCCAAGCACACGGTCACGGTCGACGGGGAGGCCGTCGATCTGACCCCAACGGAGTTTGGCGTTCTGGAGACGCTGATGAAGGATCCGGGCCGAGTGTTCTCGCGTGGCGAGATCCTGGAGGCGGTGCACGGCGTTACTTTTGAGGCCTACGAGCGGACGGTGGATGCGCACGTCAAGAACCTCCGGGGGAAGATCGAGCCTGATCGGGGGAGCCCGCGCTACATCGTCACCGTGCGGGGGACCGGATACCGTCTGGACTCAGAGTTGGAGCGGGGTTAGCCTCCCGGCTGGGCTAAGGGTTAGGGCGCCGCATGGTACCTGGAGATTGTGTGGGTTCGCGATGAGAGGTCTAGGTTCCTGTCGGGGACGTCATGAGTAGCCTCTACTGGAAGGGGATGATCGCCTTTTTGATCGTCATCCTCGTCGCAGTCGGGACGGTGGCGGTGCTGACGGCGCGCGCTACCGAGACTGCCTTCCGCCGCTACACGCTAACGCGCAACGTGATGTGGGAGGCTGTGACCTCCGAACTGGCTGCCTACTACGCCGGTCAGGACTCCTGGGCCGGAATACAGGAGGCGCTGGTGGTATCACCAGACAGACGGCACGGGATGTGGGGTAGGGGAGCTACCGATCACCCGCTGAGACAGGTCGATTTTCGCATCCTTGATGCGGAGGGGCGGGTTGTTGCCAGCACGGAGGGCGCACCCCGGGGAAGCATGTCCGGAACAACGTTCGAGGCTGCCGTCGCGATTGAGGTGGATGGGGAGATCGTAGGGCATCTCCTTCCGGCGTTGAGGCCCATGCCCAGCTGGCCTCTCGATACGGCCCAAAGGGCGTTCCTGGATCAGGTGAACAGGATGCTGTGGATCGGTGCGGCGGCGGCCCTGGCAGTAGCGTTGATCGTCGGTGGCGTGCTGTTCCGCTCGATCACCGCTCCCCTGCGAGAGTTGACCGCCGCCAGCGAGGCAATCTCCCGCGGGGAGCTCTCCGCCCGGGCCGAGGTCCGGGGAGATGATGAGGTGGCACAACTGGCGGATGCCTTCAATTCCATGGCCGGGAGTCTGGCTCAGATGGAGGAGGCGCGCCGGAACCAATCGGCGGACATCGCCCACGAATTGCGCACACCCCTCACGGTATTGCAGGGGACCCTCGAGGCGATGCTGGACGAGGTCTACCCGACGGATGCGGAGAACCTGGAGGCGGCGCTGACCCAGACGCGTACCCTGTCCCGACTGATCGAGGACCTGCGCGTGCTGGCTCTGGCCGATGCCGGGAAGCTCCGTCTTGAGAAGGAGGAGCTGAACCTCGACGGCTTCCTCAAGGGAATCGTCGAGGCATACCAGCCTCAGGCCAGAGAGCAGGCTATCGCCATGACACTGGAGGCGCCAGGCGGGCTCCCGAGCGTCTATGCAGATCGGGACCGCCTGACTCAGGTGATGGGAAACCTGCTGACAAACTCCTTACACTACGTCCCCGATGGCGGACACGTGAGGGTAGAAGCCGAGGGACGAGACGCAGAGGTGGTCGTACGGGTAAAGGACGACGGCCCCGGGGTTCCTCCGGATGATCTGCCCCACCTCTTCGAGCGCTTCTGGCGCGCCGACCCGGCTCGCCGGCGGGCTACGGGGGGCAGCGGGTTGGGCCTCTCTATCGCGCGCCACATCGTGGAGGCCCAGGGGGGGCGTATGTGGGCCGCTGAGACGGATGGCGGAGGGCTGACCATCGGGTTCACGCTGCCAGTGGGTGCTTGATGAGTGGCTCTCCGGCAGCCGAAGACCCCTTGAGGTGTCCAGCGGTCGAACCGGGGGGAGCTTCTGCTAAGGTCCGCGTCTAGTCGCGCAGTGGGCCCGAAGCATCCTTTAGGTGCGAGGACAGGCGTGACACCACCGTCATCGTAGTACGGGATGTTGTGATAGTCGCGGATCACCGAGATCACGCGCTGGGCGTCGATACACCAGTCATCGTGTCGTCCTCGGCTGCTGGTATTGGGCTGTATCTCCCGGATGAGAATGGCAACCTGGTCCTCCACAATGGGTCAGTGACCGTGGCGGGCTCTCACCGGTTGACCTCTGCCACACATGTGTGTATAGTGGGAGGTGCATAGGGGGAGGTCTGGTGGAACCACTGTCCGTTCTCGTCATCGACAACAGCCTCAAGGGCCAGCGCATCGCGGCGCAGGTACTGGGGAACGCCGGGCTTGGGTACACAAGCGCCTCAACCGGGGCAGAGGGCCTGGCACTCGCTCGTGATGGCGGTGCGTCGCTGATCATCCTTGCCGATCAGCTCCCGGATCAAGATAGCTACGCGTTACTGGCGGAGCTTCGGCAGCTCCGCGGCCCAGCACCCGTGATATTTGTGGCCTCGGAGTACTCAGCGTCGTCGATTCTGCGGGCCTTTCGTTCAGGGGCCATCGATGTGGTTTCCAGGCCCCTCAACCCTAGGAAGACGCTGAGGGCGATTCGGCGCGCCCTTCCTTCCCAAGCGGTATGTTCGGAGCGGTCCGGAGCCGGGTGGGAGGCAGTCCTAAGGCAGGCCGGGGAGGTGATCGTCGTCGCGGACGAGGAGAACCGGATCCTGCTGTGCAATGAAGCTGCTCGGACGATGTGGGGGGCGAGCGAGGGCGCACTGGCGGGACTTCGGGTGGAGGCGATCCTGCCCGATGACGAGCTCAAGACCCTGTTTGCTGACGCGCTCGGGCACGACGGACCACTCCGTCGTGAAGTGGTGCTCAGCGACGAGCGAGTCTTCAGCGCCGGCCTCACTCCCGTGGACGGCGTTGGCAGGGTGCTCATCATGCAGGACATCTCCCATCTGAAGGATGTCGACCAACTGAAGGCGGACCTGGTCACCAGTGTTTCCCACGATCTCCGTACGCCTTTGACTGCCGTCCGGGGCTATCTCGATCTTCTTCTGCGAGTGGGACCGCTGAGCGAGCGACAGATGCAGTTCGTGGGTCGGATGCACGATAGTATCGACCAGATCAGCGATCTGGTCGATGGTCTCCTCGACATAGCGCACATCGAGGCTGAGCTGAGCCCGGAGATGACCCCCTGCGATGTGGCCGAGCTCATCGACGGGGTGATTGGTGAGCTGAATCTGGAGGCCGAGAGGAAGGCACAGTCGCTGTTCTGGGAACGCCCGCACGAGTTGCCGTTGGTGAGGGCGAATCGCCGCCGGTTAAGGCAGGCTGTGGTGAACCTCATCGACAACGCCATCAAGTACACGCCCGAGGGAGGGCGGATCTCTGTCAGCGTGGACGAGGAGGACAGGCACGTCGTCACCCGGGTGATGGACGACGGCATCGGTATACCTCTGGCTCAGCAAGCGCGTGTCTTCGATCGGTTCTTCCGGGTGGAGTCGGAGTACACGGCGGGCGTCAGAGGCACGGGCCTGGGGCTGGCCATCGTCAAGGCCATCATCGAGAAGCACGGCGGGCGGGTGTCGGTCGAGAGCACGCCGGGGGTGGGGAGCGTCTTCGCGCTCGTCCTTCCGGTGCTGGGCGAGGAGCCCTAGCGACCCCGGACCGCCACGCAGGGGTCGTAGTCCGCGCCCAGGATGATGCGGAAGTGGATGTCGCTGTCCTCCGTCGGCTGCGAGATGACGTCGTCTCGCACTCGTGCGTAGAGGCGCATGAGGCGCTGCAGAACCCAGTTGTCGGGCGTCGTCCTGAGGTCGACGATCTGCGTGCGGGGCTGGATCTCGTGGGCCCGTTCGACGGCCACCACCGCGAATCCCTCCCAACGGAGCCTCTCCGCTGCTACGTGGCCCCATCCCTCATTCGGGCTCGCGTTGACCACCTCGACCCGCCAGGCACGCGCCTCTACAGGAGCCGGCGGTGCCAAGGCCTCACGGACGACGGATTCGAGCACCTCTTCGACCGGGAGCAGTATGTACATACCTTCAGGGCCCCGCGCGGCCTCAACCGCGCCGCCTCCTATGAAGCGGCTCTTCACATTGGCGGGGTCCAATCGCAGGCCAATCGCACCCAGCCGGATCACCCCATCCAAGTCGAGGTCAGTCTGAACCGTCTCGCGCAGAGCGCTCCACAATGCCGGGATCTTCGGGATAGCTCCCACGCTGCGGATCTGTTGATACAGGCCCCGGAGAACTTGCTGCTGACGCCGATGACGGTCGAAGTCGCTGGTGTCCCAGCGGGAGCGCGTATACATGAGTGCACTCTTGCCGTCGAGATGGTGGACCCCGGGCTCCAGGTTTATGGTGGCCTGACCGGTAGGCGAGGCAGGATCGGGGAATATGTCGTGAACAGGACACTCGACGGCTACCGTGACCCCTTCCAGGGCGTCCACGATCTGGACAAAGCTGTCGTACCCAACACGCGCGTAGTAGTCGATGTGTACCCCGATATTGTGTCTTACGGTGGC
>SKLM01000018.1 GCA_007123205.1 Thermoflexales bacterium | reverse complement strand
GCGGCGCCGCAGTCTCATCCGGCACGGATGTCCCGCTGGGGCCGAGGCCCAGGGCACGCTCGATAGCCTCCAGCGTGAAGATGAAGTCCTCCCCCGCGCGGATCGCCAGTTGATGTGACAAACCGGCGACCGTAGTGGCTCCCGGGGCCACCGATCGATCGGACTGACCGTCTTCCGGTTGGTTCATCACGTAAGTGACGGCAGCCAGGATCAGCAGCAAGGCGGTGAGGGTGATGCCTACCACCAATACGGTCTCCAGGCTCATCCAGCGCGGGAGCGAGGACGAAACTGGGATGTCGCGAGGGCGAAAATGGATCGATGTGAGATCGTCCGCGGAGCCGGCAGGCTCGCTCTCCGCCCTGACGGGGACAGCTTCCATTGGAGGAGCCTGCCCCCCGTGCCCCTCAGCGATGTAGAGCCTCAGTACCTCTTCGGGCCGTACCTCCAGGTACCGCGCATAGATGCGCAGGAATCCCCGTATCTGCACATCCCCACCGGGGAAAGCGGCGAAATCCCCAGCCTCCAGCAGCTCCAGGAAACGTGCTCGGATGCGGGTGGCATCTGCTGCTTCCTCCAGCTCAACGCCCCTGCTCTCGCGGGTCTCGCGCAGCAATCGGCCGACGTTCTGCACCGTCATACGCTGGTAGTGGTGGGCCGGTGGAAACGGTTACGCAGCCTGCTCCTCGTCCGGCTCTGTGCTCGCTGGCAACTCGCCCTCTTCTGGTTTCACCATGACACGGACTTGTGGTTCCACCTCTTCCATCAGACGGACGGGCACATAATGCTCGCCTACCTGCCGAATCGGCTCAGTGAGCGGGATATCTCGTCTGTCGATCTCCACGCCAGCCTGCTCCTTGAGCGCCTCAGCGATGTCCGCGTTGGTAATCGAGCCGTACAGCTGTCCCGTCTCGCCGGTCTTGACCTCAAAGGTGAGCGTCTGTGCCGTCAAGTGCCGCGCCAACGTTTCCGCCCGTTTCTTCATCCTCTCGTGTTTGCGCGCTTGCACCTCCTGACGGTGCTCGAAGTCCTTCACTGAACCAGCTGTTGCTATCACTGCCATACCCTGCGGAATCAGATAATTCCGAGCATAGCCGTCCGCCACGTCTGCAACGTCTCCCCTCTCACCTAAGTTGGGCACGTGTTCCTTCAGAATGACCTTCACGGTAGTTTCCCTCCGCGCAATCAGATAATCGACAGCTGCTCCAAATAGGGCGGGTGGGATTCGAACCCACACGTCCTCGCGGACAGAGGATTTTAAGTCCCCGGCGTCTTCCCATTCCGCCACCGCCCCGCATAGCACGCGGGCAGCTCCCAGCTGCCCGCGGTCAACCCTGAGGAGAAGAGGCGGCGGCCGGATTCGAACCGGCGAATGGGACTTTTGCAGAGTCCTGCCTTGCCACTTGGCTACGCCGCCCTTTCACTGCGGATTCTACCACATCTCGCTGCCCGTCGCAAGCCAGTTCTGCAGCGCACAGAAAAGAGCCACCTTCCGATAGGGCCGTCCCACTCGATCGTACTCCTCTCCCTGGGGCAAGAGACCCAGCCCGTCCCACTCGATCGTACTCCTCTCCCCGAGGGGAGAGGCTCAGCCCGGCAGTGCCTGGCCGTACTCCTCTCCCCCGTGGGGGAGAGGCTCAGCCCGGCGGTGCCGGGCCGTGAGGGGGTATTGCCACATCGCGTGGTGGCGATCGGCGGTGGTTGAACCGATCTGTCCAGCGGGGGGCTCCGCTCGAGCCAACTCCTCTCCCCGGGCAAGAGGCCCAGCCCGGCCGTACTCCTCTCCCCGAGGGGAGAGGCTCAGCCCGGCACCGCCGGGCCGTGAGGGGGCATCGCTTCATCCTGTGAGCCTTGCTGCCAGCAGGGCAGTCTTCGTGTTCTCCCACTCCCTTCTGGGCCCGGACAGTGGTCGAATAGCGCCTGGCTCGGCCGTAACGTCCGGGACCCAATAGAGCCTCCCCCTTTCACCGGCCCTCCTCCGCTCCCTTACCGAACGTCTCCTTAACCCGATCGAGGTTCAGTGGTATCCAGAAGATCAGCAAGAAGATCAGCGTCAGGACCACGTCGCGGGCAAGCGTCTGCCGAACGTATTCAGAAGTGGCGAACAGGATTCGATTGACCCAGGCGTGGATCTGGTACAGCGTGACTATTGCCAGAGTACATCGACGTCCCCACTTGCGGAAGAGAGCGAGTCCCACTGTGGAGATCGCGAAAGCCCCTGCCCAGAGACCGCCCATCACTGCCAGATACCGGAGTGAGACCGTGGTTGGCAGGTCCGGCAGGTACATCGAGGTCTGAGCAGCGAGGATGGCCCGCGCCAGGTTCGCCAGGCCCAGCATGAGCGTCAGTGCGCTCAGGACGAGTACGATCTTATGGGACACAGTCAGCTTTTCTAGAATGCCCACGTGTCTTCCGGGCTCCCTACGGGGCGAGTACGATCCTACCGAACTTCTGTCCCGACTCCAACAACTCGAAAGCCTTCCTCCCCTCCGAGAGCGACATCACCCGGTCCACCACCGGCTCCAGCTTTCCCGCCCAGATCAGTTCCATCACATCGGTGAAGTCTTGGTGGTTCCCCATCGTGGAGCCAATAAGACTGATCTGCTTTCCGAAGATGTAGCGGATGTCGATCTCAGCACGCGGGCCCGAAGTGTTCCCCACGATGACGATGCGTCCGCCCCGCACCACCGCTCGCATACTCTTAGCGAGGGTTGCTTGTCCGACATTGTCGACCACGACGTCCACGCCTCGACGGCCAGTCATCCTGTAGATCGTCTGGCTCCACTCAGGATCCTCCAGGTAGTTGATCACCACATCCGCGCCTAGGTCCCGCGCCTGCTCCATCTTCTCTTCGCTGCTCGTCACAGCGTAGACCTGAGCGCCGGCCAGCTTGGCGACCTGAATCGCCATCGAGTTTACTCCGCCCCCTGCGCCGATGATCAGAACGGACTCTCCCGCCCGTAACTGTGCCCGATGAATGAGCATGCGCCAGGCAGTAAGGGAGACCAGCGGAGCGGCGGCCGCTTGAGCAAGGTCCCACCCTTCCGGGATAGCCATCAGATTCCGTGCGGGAACGGCCACGAACTCGGCGTGCCCGCCCCGGATATCCTCCCCCAGGACCAGGTAGCCGGGACTCACCGAGTGGGAACCGCGCCGTGTGAACTCATCCTCCTGGGTCACGATGCCGGGATCGATCACCACCGCGTCTCCCACCTCCCAGCCGTCAACTCCGGCACCCAAATGGACCACGTCTCCCGCTACGTCTGAACCGCCCCAGTGGGGCATCTTCAGGCCGAGACCCGGCCAGCCGCACCGCACGAACACGTCCAGGTGGTTGAGTGCTGCCGCTCGCACGCGCACCAGAACCTCCCCTGGGGCGGGTTCGGGAGTCGGGACGTCGGTATACTGTAGGACATCTACGCTGCCGTGTGCATAGAAGCAGAGGGCTTTCATGTCACCTTCCTGTCTACTAGCGCAGCTCCGTCTCGAGCCGTGCGATGACCAGGCGCTGGATCTCACTGGTTCCCTCGTAGATCTCCGTGACTTTGGCGTCCCGGAAGTAACGCTCCACGGGCAACTCCTTGCTGTAACCCATTCCGCCGTGGATCTGTACAGCCTCCGTGGTGACCCACATGGCTGTCTCCGAGGCAAATAGCTTGGCCATCGCCGATTCTAGCGTATAGCGACTCTGTGTCTTCGCCGCTTCGTCCTTCGCCAGAGCTGCCTGGTACATCAGCAGTCGGCTCGCCTCAATGCGGGTCTTCATATCGGCCAGCTTCTGCTGGATCATCTGGAACTTACCGATCTTCTCGCCAAAGGCCTCTCGTTCGCGGGCGTACTGAAGCGAGGCTTCATAGGCTGCCTCGGCGATGCCCAGGGCTTGAGCAGCGATTCCGATTCGGCCAGCGTCTAACACCGACATCGCGATCTTGAATCCTTCCCCCTCCTCCGCCAGTCGCATGTGTGCGGGGCATCGATATGCTTCGAAGTGCACCTCGCACGTGGCCGAAGCCCGGATGCCCAATTTCGGCTCGGTTTTCCCGCGCGAGAAACCCGGCTCATCCGTGTCGATGATGAAAGCGCTGACGCCTCGGTAGCGCGGTGTGGCCTCAAGGTCGGTCTGGGCAAAGGTCAGGATGTACTTCGCCACCGGCCCGCTGCTGATCCAGGACTTGGTGCCGTTGATGACGTAGTGTGAGCCCTCCGGAGATGGTTCTGCCGTCACACGGATGTTGCCGGCGTCAGAACCCGACTGGGGTTCGGTCAACGCATAGGCACCGACCACCTCCCCGCTTGCCACCGCTCGTAGGTACTTCTGCTTCTGTTCCTCAGTTCCGTAGCGGTAGATAGCGTAGCAGAAGAGCGAGTTGCAGACTGACATGATGACGCCGTGAGAGGCGTCTACCTTCGAGATCTCCTCGAGTGCCAGGGCGTAAGCCAGCGTGTCCATTCCAGCGCCGCCGTATTCCTCGGGCACCGCTATCCCCATGAATCCATGCGCCCCCATCTTGGCGACGGTCTCGCGGGGAAACTCCCCAGTCTCGTCGAACTCGGCCGCGACCGGTGCGATCTCGACCCGAGCGAAGTCGCGGGCCATGTCACGAATCATACGGTGTTCGTCACTCAGCTGCAGATCCATCTCATAGCCTCCTCTGTCTCTCGAAAACGCGATCGGGCTCGACTGAACCAACAAACCATGGGTCCACTGAAAGAACCAACTGCAGACCCTAAAGGTTTCAGAAAATCAGAGTATGAGTCAGATTTCTTCATCCAAGTGGCGTCCATATTCCAATGAATAGAGCTGACCCTTGAAAACCTCTAGGGTCTTTGGCGGAACCCACCTTCTTTCATTGGACCCAACCACAGATCCTATACATCTCAGAAAACCCAGGCGTCAACCAAAGCTTGGTTCCAAGGAAAGAACCCTATGAACGCTCCAGCCATCTCGGTGTGCTGCCCCACTTTGGCCCGTGGGAGAGCCCAACATAGCGACAGGCCAGCCAGCACACCGTCTTTGGACATATGCGCCCCCCGTGCGATCTGCAGATGACCCCTCTTCAGTGGAGCCAGGTGCTTCCCACAGATGGCACCAAGAGTCCCGCAGATGAAGCCGCTCTGTGAAGACCTTTCGGGTCTCTGTGGGAACCCACCTTCTTCCAGCTGACCTGATCTAGTACGACAACGGAACTCGTCATGCTGCGGAGCGGAGCAGGCGCTGCGGCTGGAGCGACGAAGAACCTTGCTCAAGCTGGCCAAGAACAATCCACACGTGGGCGCCCCCCCGCTGCCCTGATTGTCGATGTGCGGTTGTGGTACGAGCGCACCAGCTCACACCGCCGACTCGCCCTCTCGTTCGTTCGGTTGTGTTGATGCAAGGAGCGACCCTGTCAGTGGCCTCCTACCACTACAGCCGCATCTGTCATTCTGAGGAGCGCAGCGGCTGCAGCGACGAAGAGTCTCGCTTACGCTGACCGAGGACAACCCACTGGGGGGCGCTGCCCCGGCCGTCCTGGAAACTCTGATGGCCGACGTGCGATTGTAGTACTAGCCTGTCCCAAGCCCGTCTCGGGATCTCTGCCTATCGTCTATCCATCTCAGAACGCGATGGGGCCCCCCACGCCTGCCATTCCGAGCGCAGCCAGAATTCTCTGACGTCGGCACCACTCCAGCCCCTACAAGCCAGTTCAGTTGCGTAACAGAGGCTCTATCCCGGTCGCAACGGCCCCGCATCGCCGCGAATCCCTCATCCAGGTTGGCCTGCCCGGGCCCCGACGGAGCCGTCACTCCTCCAATGCCGGGCGCACGCCAGCTCCGGCGCGCTGTTCTCCGGCTGAGTCGGTGTCCGAGCCGCCGCCGGAACCCCGTCTTGGGATAACTTGGGATATATTTGGGATAACTTGGGATATCTGGATCCCCACTTACTTCAGGATGTAATACGTGCCTCTCTTGACCCCGATTTTCAGCAGCAATCCCCTGTCGACCAGCTCAGCGAGGTCCAGCCGCAGGGTCTCGGCACTCAATCCGGGGCACAGGTCGCGGTACTCGCTGTTCGTGATCCGGCCTCTGGTCTCCACAAAGTTGAGAGCTTTCGCCTGGCGCTCCGTAACCCGACCTGCCCAGTCCGGTTGCGGCGGCCGCTCGATAACGTTGCGAAGCGTGACGCTGAAGGAGTAGGGGCGGTCCCTGAACTCAGGTGGCGGATGACCGGCGCGGGTCATCTCGTCGATCATCAGATCGACGCCCAGGCCCAATTCCTCGATGTAGCCCCACTGGAATAGCCCCGAGACGAGCCTTGGATTTCGCGAGAAATGCTCGTCGACGATATTGTCCACAGTGATGAAACCCGGCAGGCCGCCAGGGCTGGTGATCTCCATCCGATCGGAGAACATACGCACCTCGATCCGGCGTCCCCCCAACCGGTAGTCTCGGTGTGCCACCGCGTTGATCAATGCCTCTCGAACGGCAGGGATGGGATACTCAGTCCGTTCCTTTCGCTCAAGCTCGGTGACAGTGGCACCCGTCCGCATCTCCTCGCCCACGACTTGCCAGGCCCGCTGGATGATCCGCGGTAGCGGTCCGGTGATCTCTTCGCGCCGCCCATAGCCTGCGTGTCCGTCTTCCCCGCGTGGTTCCTTTCCGATGAACTTGACGAACGTCAGCCCGCTCTGAGGCAAGAAGACTTGGGGCCTCGCCGCGAACAGCAGCACACCGGCCACTGTTGGATCCCCCACGTCCGTTAGGGCGCCCATCTCGAGCAGTAGTTCGTCCACCGAACGCGTCCACTCACGGTGCTGACGTTCCTGCCACTTCTCGATGAACTCGCCGATGACCCGATCCTCGAAGTCTCCGCGCTGCGCACCGGGCGCCACTTCAGCCTCGAAGTCGCCGGTGGACTTAGTCGCTGCTAGCTGACGGATCTCCTCTCCACTCAGTGGGCGGTTCTCTGAGCCAGTCCGAACTAGCACTCGACCGTCTGCCAAGCTGTGCAGTTCCGGGCTCCGGTTGACCACAATGGAGAAGGCCAATCCTTCCTCAGTCGCGGCTTGGTGCCAGCGCGCCTCCACCGGCGGTCGACACCTCTCGACCGCCCCTTGTAGCGCCATCTCGACCTCGTCGGCGAACGCCTGCCCCGTGATCTGCCCCTCCTCGTCGACCCCGATCAGAATGCTGCCGCCATCGGAGTTGGCAAAGGCGACCAGCGTCTCGGCGAGCGGCCCCGGCACAGGTTCGAACATCAACTCCTGCATCTGTCCGGCCCGCCACTTTCCTTGAGGACTTGCCATATCTCTTCCAGTCGGCTCGAAAAGTCTCGTACCGGTGATCATCCCTCAGCGTCCATCCCCTCGTCCCTGAGCACTGCCACCGACACAATTTCATCGTCATGCCTCAGATCCATCACCTTAACGCCTCGCGCCCTCCGGCCCAGCCTGGAGATCCCCTCAGCGCGGGTGCGGAGTGCGATGCCACCTGTCGTGACTAACGTGATCTCATCCTCCGGGTGCACCACCCGAGCCGCGGCAATGGCTCCTGCGTCCCGTCCTTTGAAGCACAGCACTCCCTTCGTGTACCGACCCTGGACCCGAAACTCGCTCAACGGAGTGCGCTTTCCGTAACCTTGCCTCGTCACCGTGAGCAGGTCAGCCGTGGGATCGACGATGCAGGCGCTAACGACGTGGTCGCCTGGCTCCAGCTTGATGGCGTAGACCCCCAGTGCATTCCGTCCGACCGACGATATCTCCCTCTCCCGCAATCGTAATGCCTGCCCTTGCTCCGTTACCACGATCAGCTGCTGGCTTCCATAGGTCCGCCGAACCCAGCCGAGCTGATCCCCGGCCTCCAGTCGAATGGCGATCAGCCCACTCGGACGTACGTTCTCGAACTCGCTCAAGGCCGTCCGCTTGACCCGACCCTCTCGGGTGAACATCGTGAGATAGCCCTTCTCCTCAAAATCCGACACGGCAATGGCCGAGGTGATCCGCTCGTCTGCGTCCAGGCTGATGAGCCCTACAAGTAGTTCGCCCTCAGCCGTACGACTTGCCCCCGGGATTTCGTAGGCGCGCTTCTCGTAGACCTTCCCCTGGTTACTGAAGAAGAGCACGGAGTCGAGGGTGTTAGCCGGGAAGAAATGGACTACTTCGTCTGCATCCCCGGTGTCGACGCCAATCACGCCCCTACCCCCCCGGCGCTGGGTCCGATAGACGTCCAGAGGTACCCGCTTGATGTACCCTCGCTGTGTGATCGAGACAAAGACCTGTTCCTGTGCGATAAGGTCCTCCTCGTCAAGCTCAGCATCGCCGCTGACGATCGCGGTGCGGCGTTCATCGCCGTATTGCGCTTGGAGCTCGCCCAGCTCGTCCTTGATGAGCTGAAGGACTTTGTGGGGCGATTCCAGCAGGTCCTTCAAATGCCTGATCTCGTCGATGAGTTCGCCATGCTCATCCTGAATCTTCTGCCGTTCCAACGCTGCCAACCGGCGCAAAGGCATGTCGAGGATCGCCTCGGCCTGAACCTCCGTGAGAGAAAAGCGTTCGATCAGCCGCTCTCTCGCCGTGGCCACGTCTGGCGACTCCCTGATCGTCTTGATGACCGCGTCTAGGTGATCCAGGGCAATAAGTAAGCCCGCCAGGACGTGGGCCCGGCGCTGAGCTTTCTCCAGATCGTGCCGGATGCGTCGAATCAGCACATTGCGACGGTGCTCCACGAAGCGCTGCAGAGCTCGCTTGAGACTCAGAAGCTGGGGCTCATCATCGACCAGGGCCAGCATCTGGGCCCCGAAGGTGCTCTGGAGCGGCGTGTACTTGAACAGACGGTTCAGGGCTTTCCGCGGCTGTGTGCCACGCTTCAGCTCAATGATGACGCTCAGGCCGTGTCGGTCCGATTCATCACGCATGTCGGCGATGCCGGGCAATCGGCCCGAGCGGACCAGCTTAGCGATCCGCTCCAACACCGTGGTCTTGTTCAGTTGATATGGTATCTCGGTCACCACGATACGGTGGCGCCCGCCCTCCATCTCCTCGATGGCCGTCTTCGCCCGGATCACGATGCGGCCTCGCCCTGTACCGTAGGCCTGGACGATGCCCTCGCGACCAACGATGATCCCTCCCGTGGGGAAGTCCGGACCCTTCACGTACTCCATGAGATCGTCGAGGGTGACCTCCTCTGGCGTCTGCCAGTGATCGATCAGATGGCCGATCGCTTCACACATCTCCGTCAGGTTGTGAGGGGGGATATTCGTCGCCATACCTACGGCGATGCCAGCCGAGCCGTTGATGAGCAGGTTAGGCAGCCTGGCCGGCAAGACTTCGGGCTCCTGAAGCGACCCGTCGAAGTTGTCAGCCCAGTCGACCGTGTCCTGGTCGATCGCTTCAAGCAACTCCGTCGCGATGTCATCCAGGCGCGCCTCAGTGTACCGCATCGCTGCAGGGCTGTCGCCGTCGATCGAGCCGAAGTTGCCTTGTCCGTCGACCAGGGGATAGCGTAGGCTGAAATCCTGTGCCATCCTCGCCATGGCCTGGTAAACGGCAGCATCTCCGTGAGGATGGTACTTGCCCAGTACTTCGCCAACAATGCGAGCGGATTTCCTGTGAGGCCGGTCCGGCCGTAGTCCCAGATCGTGCATCGCGTAAAGGATACGACGCTGGACCGGCTTAAGGCCGTCGCGAACGTCAGGCAGAGCGCGTGAGACGATCACGCTCATCGCGTAATCGAGATAAGCGCTCCGCATCTCGCGATCGATGTCTATCGGTTGTACGGTGCCAATGTCGGCTTCCAAAGAGAGTCCTCCAGAAGGTCAAATCGGGCAGGTTACCATCACATTATACTATCTAAGGTGCCAAACGTAAAACGGATCGGCCTCGACTCGCTGTGCTGGTATCCAACGGAATCCTGGGTGAGCGCCGCCGTGAGCCGCGTCGCGGAGACCGTGCCGATTAGCCTCGTTGGAACTCGATCAGGGACCGATATCCTGTCATTCGTGAATAACCACGCGAGACAGGCAGAGGAGCTGCTTGGCCTGAGGATGGCCTGTGTTCTCTCCTCACGTCGATCATCAGGTGCCGGTTGACCACCATTGATCACTCTGGTATACTAATCACTCAATGATGGCGTAACCGTAGAGGGGCGACAGTGTTCTAGTAGCTGATAGGCTGTCGCTCTTCTTTCACAGATGCTTGACCCGGTTGGATTCCCAGGATGTGTGAAGAGAGCGAGTCGACCCTGATCGCGCGGGCCAAGGAGGATGCGGAGGCCTTCGCCACTCTGTACGACCGGTACGTCGATCGGATCTACAGCTACGTCTGCTATCGTGTGGGCAACGATCAGGATGCGGAGGACTTGACGGCGCGGACGTTCTACCGGGCTCTCGACCATCTGCCTACCTACGAGGATCGTGGCTTGCCCTTCTCTGCGTGGCTGTATCGGATAGCGCACAATCTGGTAGCCAACTGGCATCGAGACAATAGCCGTCGGAGGATGATCTGCTTAGACGATCTCGTGTTGAGCGCGCCGAAGGCGAGGGAGCCGGCGCCCAGGACGGAGAGATCCGAGGAGAACAACGCGATGGTAGAAGCGGTGCGTAGGTTGGCACCAGATCGCCAGCAGTTGATCATCCTGAAGCACGTCGAGGATATGACCAATGCGGAGATCGGCGAGGTAATGGGTAGGACGGAGGGCGCGATCAAGTCGCTCTATCACCGTACACTGGTGGCCTTACGGGAGGAATTGGCGGGCAAAGTGGCAGACCTGACGTAGCCGACCGGGAGTGGAAGATATGAGTCAAGAGCAAATGGCTGAATGGCTGGCGACCCACACGGACGGCGGTGGAAGTCCGGCCTCGACCCGGGCGATGGATGAGTTACCAGAGCGCGACCGTCATGAGCTCGCGTCGCTCGTTCGATTGGCTCAAGAACTGGAATCACGCATGCGGCTCCTGCAGGCCCCGTCCGTCTTTGCGCAGAGCTTGCGCCAGGAGTTGCTTAGAGAAGCTGAACGACGAATGGTCAGGCGTCGACGTCGCCGTAGGGTCGCCTTGATCGGCGGGGCGGTGGCTGGAGTCGTGGTCTCCATTGCCTCTCTCGTCGGAGGGATCGTCGTGTTGGTCAAGTGGCTGCGGACCAGGACTGAAGCGCGACAGGCCTCGACGGCCTAGATCCCGTTCGCTGCCCTACCGGAGAACCTCGGCCCCCGCCGGGGTTTCTTTGTGTCCGACTCATCTGGGCAGCGCGAGCAAACCGGTGTGCTCACTGCCCATGGCCGCTTCCCTGAGGGCGCCTTCAATCTTCTTCTCCTCCGGACGCTGCCGGGGGCATCCTTCTACCGAGTCCGCCGGGTGCCGCCTGGGGGCTTCCAAACCTCGCTTGACTTCTCCGCTGGCCTGGGTATCATACGGGGGCCCCTGGAGGGAAGATCGGAAACGGAGCGTGGCTGATTCCACCGGTGGTCCAAAGGGCGTTGTTCGTGAGCTTGTTTCGATCTCTCCCGGTCCGGCTGCGTGAACGGGGACATCACTCTTGAAATCTGGTATAGACGGTCTCGGTGGTTTGATACAGCAGCGAGCGCCTGACAACCTGGCTCGGAGACGGGGCCGCACCTGGATCGCGCAGACGCCTCTGTCTCGTGGGGTCAGCCTGCTGTTGACAGCTCCGCTGCACCAGGGCACGCCGGTGCCGCTCTCCGGGAAATCACCGTCCGGATTTGGGGGATCAAGCGCGTGACCGTCTACCTGGTGGTCTTTGCCGGTGCTCTGGTCCTCGCTGTGGGCACCACGCCGCTAGCCCGCCTTCTCGCTCCCCGGGTGGGGATAGTCGACCACCCAGAGGCGCGCAAAATCCACGCCCGGCCGGTGCCCCGTCTTGGTGGGGCGGCTATCTTTGTGGCCGTCCTTGTCGTAGCACTGGTGTTGGGTGAGCGGCACAACTTCGATCAGTTCGGTAGCATCCTTGTGGGCGCCACTGGCATCTCCTTCATGGGGCTGGTCGACGACCGTTGGGGTCTCTCCCCGTTGATCAAGCTGGTTGGGCAGATTGCGGCTGCGCTGCTCCTGTATGTGAGCGGTGTCTACGTCGCCGCCTTTCGGCTGCCTCTGCTGAACCTGGTTGCGACAGTCTTCTGGGTGGTCTTCATCACGAACTCCATCAACCTTCTGGACAACATGGACGGTCTTGCCGGGGGAATCGCGGCCATTGCCGCTGCCCATTTTGCCCTTATGTGTGCCTTCAGCGGCCAGTACCTGGTCGGTGCCCTATCCATCGCCTTATTGGGGGCTTGTCTGGGTTTCCTGTTCTACAATCTGAACCCAGCCAGCATCTTCATGGGCGATTCTGGCTCCCTGTTTCTTGGCTTTGTCTTGGCTGCCACCGGCATCAAGCTCAGGTTCCCGCAGAACGTCACCTTTGTGACCTGGATGGTGCCAGTTCTGGTGCTGGGTATCCCCCTCTTCGACACCGCTCTGGTCATCCTGTCGCGCCTGCGCCGTGGGCGAAACCCTCTTGCCACCCCGGGCCAAGATCACGTTTCGCATCGTCTGGTGGCCGCAGGGATGGGCCGCCGGGAAGCGGTGCTGACACTCTACGTCGCGGCATTCGCTACAGGATTGCTGGCGATCTTCGTGACCCGCGCATCGGTTGTTGAGGGGTACATTGGAGGTGCCATTGCCGCCTTGGCCGGTCTCCTCGGGTTGTGGCGTATGGAAAGCCCGCCCTTTTACTCCTCTCGAAAAGCTTCGTCGGGTGATCTAGCCGGGGGCGAGGGCCCGACGGAGAGCCAGGCGCTGCAGCCCGAGCGAGGTGTGCTCGTTGACATGGTCATCGAAAGCCCGCCGGGCAAGGACGGCTAGCGCAGAACATGCCGGGTCGTGACGTGAGGCTATGGGCTCTTGTACGGGTGTACCTGGTACAGCCGACGAGGGTGGCTGTCTGAAAGACCAAAGAGCTGGGACCATTCAGGACACGTACAGGAGCTCGACCGGGACCTAAGCTATGCTGGACACCCAACCTCGTTGCGAAGGACGCCATTCGAACGGTCACACTGGCGCGGGCAAGCGGTCTCTAGAGGACAAGATCGCTGATCGCACGGCGCAGATCGCTGTTCTTGGTCTCGGCTACGTTGGACTCCCGTTGGCAGCCGCTTTCGCCCAGGCCGGTTACCGGGTCATCGGCGTCGACGTGGACGAAGAGAGAGTCGCGTCCCTTGCGGCCGGCAAGAGCCATATCCGGGACGTCAGCGACGACGACCTATCGCCCCACGTCGAGTCGGGACGGCTCACCGCGACTGTTGACTGTGACGTGCTCCGTACTGTGGACGCCCTGTTTATCTGCGTCCCGACTCCCTTCGATGCTCAGAGGACCCCCGATCTATCCTTCATCGAGTCTGCCAGCGAGACCATCCGGTCCCGTCTGAGAAGGGGACAGCTGGTGGTGCTGCAGAGCACTACCTACCCCGGCACCACGGAGGAAGTCGTTCTGCCCATCCTCGAGAAGAGCGGGCTGAAGGCAGGCGTAGACTTCTTCCTCGGCTTCTCTCCCGAGCGGGTTGATCCAGGCAACAAACGGTGGACGGCTTACAACACGCCGAAGGTGGTGGGCGGTGTGACTCCGGACAGCACCCGCTTGACCGCTGACTTGCTGCGACAGATGGGTGCGCTGGTCCACCCAGTCTCCTCGACGCGGGCGGCGGAGATGGCCAAGCTTCTGGAGAACACATTTCGCGCCGTCAACATCGCGCTGGTCAATGAGCTGGCCCTGATAGCGGAGCGGATGAAAATTGACCTGTGGGAGGTCATCGAGGCAGCCAAGACCAAACCTTTCGGCTTCATGCCCTTCTATCCCGGGCCCGGAGTTGGCGGCCACTGCATTCCGGTCGACCCTCACTATCTCTCCTGGAAGGCGCGCGAGTACGATTTCTACACCAAGTTCATTGCCTTGGCTGCTGAGGTCAACGAGGCGATGCCGTATCACGTCGTCGAGCTTGTCACCGAATCGCTCTCCCGAGGCCGGATTCCTTTGAACGGTGCACAGGTGCTGGTGATGGGGGTGGCGTTTAAGCCGGGTGTGGAGGATGCGCGCAACTCACCTGCCACGCGCGTGATCGAGTTGCTTCTGAACCGGGGCGCTCAGGTGAGCTATCACGATCCTTACGTTCCCCAGTTCCAGGTCGGGAACGATGTCTTCCATCGCGCTAACGTGGTGCTGGACTCGGTCCCGCTCACCGACGAGGTGCTGGCCTCGGCTGACTGTGTAGTCATCGTGACGGGCCACCCAGATGTCGACTACAGACACATCGTCGACCACGCTCCGCGCATTGTGGACAGCTGCAACGCCACCGCAGCCGTGGCGGGCGGCGGGGAGAACACCCTGCGTCTTGGCGCCCCCCTCCCGGTCAACCTCACCGATCGGCCCTTGGGCAGTTCCAGCTGACCCCCCCCTGACCGGCTGTGCGGATTGACATTCCTGGTTTCCTCTGATAGAATAGAGTCTGGCTTAGGAAGCGGTCGTCAACACGGATTTGCCTCGGCAAGGATATCGCCCGTCTACGCGATCTGCGCTGCCTAGTTCTCACCGCATCGTTGGACTTCGTTTCTCGATACAGAATAGGAGGTAAGAGTGGCAGAGGTGAACGTCGGTCCCCCAATGGAGGAAGAACAGATGCCTCAGGAGATCACGCAGGATGACAAGCTCTGGGGATTGCTTAGCTGGCTTCCCTGGATAGGCTGGATACTGGCTATTGTGGCGCTGCTGATCGAGCCGCAGAAAGAGCGCCCCTTCGTACGCTACCACGCTGTGCAGTCACTCGCGGCCAATGTGGTTCTGACCGTCTTGAGCATTATCCTCGGTGTCACAGTGGTATTGGCGTGTATCGCGCCTTTCCTGTGGGTGGTCCTGCTCTATCCGGCGATCAAGGCCTACCAGGGCGAGTGGGTGGAGCTTCCCTGGTTGACCGATTTCTGCAAGAATCAGGGCTGGATCTAGTTTAGCGCCAGAGAAGCAGCACGGAAAAGCCCTGTCTTGCGGCGGCGGAGGGCTTTTCCGTGCGTCTGCATCATGATGTCGTCGAAGAGCTGGCGGATCGCTGCCAAAGCTCCGCCGGGTCACCTCCTGCAGTTCCCCCATCTCCATCGGTTGCTCGTGCAGACACTGTACAACCGAGGGATCACTGAACCGGAGCGAGTGAGCGCTTTCCTCGACCCGGACTCTGCTCGCGTCAATCCATTCGCTCTCCAGGGCATGAATGACGCCGTGACGCGGATCCGGCGAGCATTGCGCGCCGGAGAGCGGACCGCCGTTTACGGGGATTTCGATGCTGATGGCGTCACTGCGACGGCTCTTCTGGTAGAGACCTTGCAGGCTCTTGGCGCCGATGTGCAACCGTATATCCCCGACCGCCATTCAGAGGGATATGGCCTCAAGAAAGAGGCCCTCACCCTACTGGCCCGAGCCGGGGTCGATCTCGTCATCACTGTCGACTGCGGAATCCGGGCATGTGAGCAGATCGCCCACGCCGGGAGGCTGGGCTTGGACGTCATCGTCACCGATCATCATTCTCTCGGGCGCCAACTCCCCCCGGCTGCCGCCGTGATCAACCCCTGGCGCGATGCGGCTACTTCACCCTCTCATCAGGCCTGGTCCGACGGGCTCTCTGGTTCGGGCGTGGCCTATCAGGTGGCTCGTGCCCTCCTCCTGAGCAACCGTCAAAGCCCTGTTTCCGAACGGGAGGTGCTACTCGAAGAGGACCATTTGCTGGACCTGGTCGCCTTGGGCACTGTGGCCGATGTGGTGCCGCTTCTGGGTGAGAATCGAGCGCTGGTGCGTCGTGGGCTGCAGCGGATCAATGCTATGGAACGCGTGGGCATCAGGGCGCTCTGCCAGAAAGCGGGCCTGAAGCCGGGCAGTGTGGATGCCGGATCGCTGGGCTATGTCCTGGGGCCGCGGCTCAATGCCGCCGGAAGGATCGCCCACGCCAGGAGTGCGTACCGCCTCTTGATGACACACGACCCGGATGAAGCCGCTGAGTTGGCGGGTCTTCTGGACACCCTGAACCGCCAGCGGCAGGAGGTGACCCGCGCAGCCCAGGAAAAGGCCCGCTGGATGGTCAGTGAGGTCGTCGACAGCGCCTGTCTTCTGTTCGCTGCTGCCCCGGACTTCCCGGCCGGGATCGCGGGGCTCGTGGCCAGCCGGCTCACTGACGAATTCTATCGTCCCAGTGTCGTCGTCTCCATTGGCGAGACCCTCAGCCGTGGGTCGGCTCGATCCATCGCGGAGTTCGACATCGCGGAAGCGCTCGAGCGCTGCGAGGATCTCTTGGTCAGGCACGGTGGTCATGCTGCTGCTGGCGGCTTCACTGTCGCCAATGACCAGCTCGACCCCTTGGCCCACCGCCTGCAGCAGATTGCGGCGGATCAGCTCGGTGACCAGGAGCTGATGCCGACGTTGACCGTCGACGCCGAGGTGGACCTGTCGTCGATGTCGTGGGATCTGTGTGAACAGTTGGCACGCTTGGAACCCTGTGGATGCGGCAATGAGCGGCCTCTCTTTGTCAGCCGATCGGCCCACGTATGTCGTTCTCGGGCTGTGGGCCGGGAGAGCAGCCATCTCAAGCTCACCATCTCCGATGGGATGGCAGCGTGGGACGCTATTGCCTTCCGGCAAGGGGAGTGGGCTGGGCAACTGCCCGATGCCGTCGATCTCGCCTACTACCTCGAAGTCAACGAGTGGAATGGGCAGCGGCAGCTTCAGCTCAACGTGCAGGACATCCAGCCGGCGACCTCATGGGACGGCGGTGGCGCTGACTTGGAGACTGCGGCCAGATGAGGGTCCTGGTGACGGGGGCGGCGGGGTTCATCGGCAGCCACGTGGCCGACGCCCTCCTGGCCCGGGGCGACGAAGTGGTCGGCCTCGATGACTTCAACGACTATTACGATCCGGCTCGCAAATGGGCCAACGTCCGGACGGCTCAGACGCATCCGCACTACCATCTGATCCAGGGCGATGTACGGAACGAGATCCTTCTTGCGGAGCTGTTTGAGACAGGATCCTTCGACAGAGTCTGTCACGTCGCCGCCATGGCGGGGGTACGATATTCGATTGAACGTCCCAGACTCTACGAATCCGTCAACGTCGGGGGCACCCTCAATCTCCTGGAGCAAGCCCGGCGGCACGATGTGACCTCCTTTGTGTTCGCCTCGTCGTCGTCCGTCTACGGCGTGAACAACGCTGTGCCCTTCCGGGAGGACGCTGACGTTGGGCGACCGATTTCTCCATATGCGGCTACCAAGGTGGCCAAAGAAGCGCTCGCCCACACCTATCACCATCTTCACGGTCTCCACTGCACCGGTCTCCGCTTCTTCACGGTCTACGGTCCGCGGGGGCGCCCTGATATGGCTCCGTATCTGTTCACCAAGTGGATCGCGGAGGGACATCCCCTAACACAGTTCGGCGACGGGACCTCCCGGCGTGATTACACCTTCATCAGTGATGTGGTGTCCGGCGTTCTGGCCGCCCTCGATGCAGATCTCCCCTATGAGCTGATCAACCTGGGACGCGGCGAGACGATCTGTCTTACTGACTTCATCCGGGTCATCGAGAGCGTGGTAGGCCGACGGGCGGTGATCGTCGAAGACCAACCTAAGCCGGGTGATATGCCCATCACGCATGCGGACGTCACAAAGGCTCGCGACCTCCTCGGCTATGATCCAGCTGTCTCCGTCGAGGAGGGTATGCAGGAGTTCTGGGATTGGTACCAGAGGGAGGT
>SKLM01000236.1 GCA_007123205.1 Thermoflexales bacterium | reverse complement strand
TCGATGTGGATGGTGTGAATGAGCCGGCTGGGCCTGAGTGGCAGGGGATGGCGGCTCACGAAGAAGCAGAGATCACGGTGATGCTGCAGGACATGGGCGGGGTCTTCGGTGCCCCGGGCCTGTGGGAGGCCTCGCTGTACGCTGGGCCGGAGGCTGGTGAGGAGACTGGCGGTCGCTTCACCGAGTGGGTAGTGGTGGACGATGGGGCCGTGGTCTTCAGCCTGCCGGAGAATGTGCGGGAGGGCGACGAGGCCCCGTGGGATGAGGAGATCTACGTGCGCATCCGCCAGGTGGACGACCATGGATATCCGGAGTTCGACCTGGTGGGGCGACCGTTCACCCTGGTGGATGGACAGGACGTCCTTTCGCGGGTGGTCCTGAGCCGGATGGCCGTGGAGACGGCGGCCACCGTCGTGGTGTCCCTGTTCGATATGGGCCTCGATTTCGGCGCGATTGAGAATTGGGAGGCCTCTCTCTACGCCGGTGCCGACATCGGAGAGGAGACGAGCGGCCGGTTCACCGAGTGGGTGGTGGTGGACAATGGGTCCGTGGTCTTTGGCCTGCCGGAGGACGTGCGCGAGGGCGACACAGCTCCGTGGGGCATCCCTCTGGACACCTATGTGCGCATCCGATCCACGGATGACGAGTACCCGGAGTTCGACCTGGTCAGCGACCCCTTCACACTGGTTGGCCCGGAACACCAGATCGACATCAGGCTTGACGGCGTCAACGAATTCTCTCCGGGTGGGATGAGTCCCCAGGGCGCACATGAGGCAGCCCAGGTGACGGTCGAGCTACGAGATCTGGGCGGCGCGTTCGGCGCCCCCGGCCTGTGGGAGGCCTCGCTTTACGCCGGGCCGGAGGCCGGTGAGGAGACTAGCGGTCGCTTCACCGAGTGGGTCGAGGTCGACGACGCGGCCGTGATATTCAGCCTGCCGGAGGACGTGCGGGAGGGCGACGAGGCCCCGTGGGATGAAGAGATCTACGTGCGCATCCGCCAGGTGGATGACGATGACTATCCGGAGTTCGACCTGGTGGGGCGACCGTTCACCCTGGCTCAGGGGGCGGAGGTGCGCTCGGCCATCGTGTGGCAGCGGCAGAAGATAGAGTTACCCTTCGTCCAGTTCCTGCCCTTTGTCGCGCGAGACGCCCAGGTCCTGCCGGCATTTGAGTGAGTAGATCTGTGGCGAGACTCGGAACAGGACTCAACACGCGCCGAGTGACGGAGGGGGCGCTGGGCCGATGAAACAGTGAGACCTCCGCGGGTGGGGCCGGCATCTGCCGCCGGCCCCACCTTCTTGCTGGATGGGGCCGGTGTGTCCGCTACCTGTCCCTGTCACGCATACGAAGCCGAGGTCCCACTGTCGGGGCTCCAGAGAGCGATACCGAGGTCAAGTGCTCTCTGTCTCGTGACGTATTACCCCTATGCTGCGTCAATCCTCACGCTGTTCGGCCTCCGTTCCGATCGGAGCGCCTCCAGTACAGCTTTTCCTCTTCCCATTGATCCTTGAACTCATCCGGCGGGTCAGCCAGCAGGGAGGCGCAGTCGGCGGTGACCGTGCCGTCTTCGAGGCGCAGCTCACCGGCGACCCGGGCACCGATCCCGCCTAGTTGCTCGACCCAGCCCACCGCGATCAGAGGGGTCTCTGTGGGCGTCGGCTTACGGAAGCGGACGGTCATCCGGAGCGTTGCCATAAGACGCTCATCGCCACCACCCAATATCACCGCCCGGCCCGCTACCTCGTCCAGAATGGCTGAAACAATCCCCCCGTGTACGATGCCGGGATACCCCTGGTACTCATCCGGGACAGTCAAATCGGCCCGGACCTGATTCCCCTCCTCGACTTCGTGGAATTCCAGTTGGAGCCCTACCGGGTTGTCGCGACCACAGACGAAACACATTCGGGAGGTGGGTTGTCTGCTCATGGTCTTCTCTCCTATCGAAGTGATTGGGTAACTCGCCCGGCGGTCTAGACTCGTCTCGGTGGGGCCCGGCCTATCGAAGCGGAGCGTAAACGCGTGTCGAACAGGACGCTTCGGCCTAGCTGAATTCGCAGAGATATCGGTTCCAGCGTTCGACCACTTCTGGGGCCGGTCCCTCGGCATCGAGGCGGAGTCCAAACACGCTGCTCATTGCCCGCAGGGCCTCCTGAGCTCGTTTTACGTCCTGGCCCCGGCGACCAGCGTTCAGAGTTGCGCTCGTCAGCGACTCCAGGTGATCGATCGCGGAAGGGGTATCAAGATCGTTGTCCATGGCCTGGACAAAAAGATCCAGCGCCGAGCTTGCATCCAGAGCGCCGACTTCCCCGCCTTCGATGAGCACGGCTTGCTGGAGTCCCCTGGCGAGCTGATCGGCCGCCTGGAGTTGCTCCTGGTTGTGGCTCCAGGGCTCCCGGTAATGGTGGCGAGCCATATACAGCCTCACAGCGTCGGCGGACCAGTCCTGGAGAAGATCAGGGATCATGATGAGGTTGCCCAGCGACTTACTCATCTTCTCCCCCTCGTGACGCACCATGGCCATGTGGATCCAATGCCGCACGAAGGGCTGCTTGCCCGTCGCCCCTTCGACCTGCGCTATCTCGCTCTCGTGGTGGGGGAACATGAGGTCGCTGCCGCCGCTGTGGATATCGATCGTCTCACCCAGGAAGTGCATGGCCATCGTCGAACACTCGATGTGCCAGCCGGGGCGCCCGGGCCCCCAGGGGCTGCGCCAGAAAGGCTCGCCGGGAGATCTCGCTTGCCAGAGCACAAAATCCAACGGATCGCGCTTGTTCGGGTCATCGGGATTGTTGCCACGCTCGTTGGCGATTGGACCCATCTGATCTCGGGAGTAACGACTGAGCTTCCCGTATTCGGGCCAGCCATCGATGTGGAAGTAGACGCTGCCGCCAGATGCGTAGGCGACACCGGTGTCGATCAACTGCTGGATCAACCCGATGATCTGCGGTATGCAGTCAGTAGCACGAGGAAACTCATCCGGCGGCCGGACGTTGAGGGTGACCATATCCCGGATGAACCGGGCGGTCCAGCGATCTCCAAGCTCCTTCCAGCTCTCCCCCACCTCCTTCGCTTTTCGCAACACGTCGTCGTCGATGTCGGTGACGTTCTGGACGTAGCACACAGCATGATCTCGAAACTCGAGGTAGCGGATGAGGACATCGACCATAGTGTAGGTGAAGGCGTGGCCCAGGTGGGTGGTATCGTAGGGCGTGATCCCGCAGACGTAGATGGAGACCGGCTGTGCCTGCGGATCGAAGGGGACGACTGCTCGGGAGAGGGTGTTGTAGAGCTCCATGGTTCACTCCGGAAGGTAGACTATCAAGCGGCACTCCAATCTGCGCTGGTCGGCCGGAGCTGCCGCGTTCGCTCCGGCTCCACGCACTGGTCTCCGCGATCCAGCGGTGACCAGTCCCTCGGAGCCGGCGGCCGGGGGCAAGCCCTGCGCATACGCATCTCCCCGGAGGCCGGGGTTCGCACATCCCTCTGAACCAGGCGCCCCCACCAGCCGCAGCGGCCCCTGCGCTGCCTGGGATGGTTCTCCGCTAACCGACACGGCGGGGCCATCCTCTGGGGCGAGCTAGAGACGAAGACTGCTGGTTCGCCTGCGTTGCCGGGCTGTGGAGGCAGCCTCTCGGCGACTGCGTCTGGTTCTCGGCCCGGAGCCGGAGGCTAGCCCGGTTCCCGGCCTGGTTACCCACGCCGTACCAGCAACGGCGAGATGAGAATGATCAGGCCCAGCAGGATCAGGAGCGCCGGCCAATAGTCCCCCAGGAGGCCCAGGGCCCCGAAGAGGGAGCCCGCGAGAGCGAAAAGACCCAGGCTGATCAGGACCAGCCAGCCTCCCGCACGGGCCAGAGCAAGCCCGTGCCCCCCCATGAGGGTCAACAGAACCAGGCCCAGACCCACAAACCCGGGAATGAGGGCCCAGATGTACGCCCAGCTGTCCCAATCGCCCGTCACGGCCTGGTAGTATAGTATCCCTCCGATCCCTGCGAGGACGCTGGCCGGGATGGCCAGGATCGCCACCCCGGCAGCCGACGCGATGAAGAGCAGAAGCAGCCCCAGTCCGATGACGATCCAGGGCCAGCCAAACCGGATCTCGACCCCTGGCAGCACCTGGATGCCCAGAAGCAGGAATCCGGCAAGGACGAACAACAGGCCACCTATGAGACCCGATCTCTGTGAGTGTGTCATCGACGTAGGTCCTCAAAGGGAACCCCATCTGACCAGGCAGGTGCGGTCCCGTCCTCACCAGGCCTACTTGAACTCGTCCAATCGGGCTTCCCATCGGGAGCGGAGGTTGTTGTACAAGTCCTCGCTGATCTCTCCGTTCATCAACCGGGCATCGAGGTTGTCCAGCATATTCTGAACCTCCGCAGCCGTGTTCGGGGTGGAGGGGGCAGACGAGGCTGCCTGTTGTTGTGCTGGCTGCGGCTGGGCAGGCTGCTGCATACTCTGTGCCATCATCTGCGCCATTGCCGCGCCCATACCCACCCCAGCGCCGAGGCCAACTCCCGCTCCTGCGACGCCTGCGGGTTGCTGGGCTGCATCGCGCATCCCACGAGCAGCCTGAAACTGCAGGTAGGCCTGCATATCGCCGATCGCGCCCATCGAGGCTCGTTCGTCGATGGCCTTGGCGGTCTCCTCCGTCGGGCCGATGTACTCGGCGTACACCGAGGTCAGCATAGCACCGCGAGCCGCAAACTCCTCGGCGGCCTTAGCGCGGATCCCGGCCACGATCTCCTCGGTCATCGCGGCGATCTTGATGACAGAAACGCCCGACTCGGCGATGAGATCGGCGCCCTTCGTCAGGATCATCGATCGGAAGAACCCTTCGATGTCGGAGGTCCGAAATAGGCCTTGGGTACCGACGATCTTGTTCACGAACAGCTGGGGGTCCACGATCTGGACACCGTAGGATCCACGTGCCTGGACCCTGGCCATACCCAACTCCGAATCCTTGATGGTGATGGGGGTGGGGGTGCCCCACTTCAGATCCGTGAACTCGCGCAGACCAACGAAATAGACCTCGGCCTTGAAGGGCGTCTGCCCCGAGAAGGCCATTCCCAGGAGACCTGTCAGCAGCGGGATGTTGGCCGTGGTAATTGTGTGCCGGCCGGGACCGAAGGTATCCAGGGCTTGCCCGTCGCGGAAGAAGACGGCAGCTTGGCTATCCCGAACGATGAGCTGTGATCCTATGCGAAAATCCCCCGATCCTCGTTCGGGTACGCGAATGACCATCTGCGATCTAGATTCATCTACCGACTCGATTACGTCAAAGATTCGTGCCATAGCTCCTATCTCCTTGAGCTCTCAACTGCGGTTGTCGAAACCCAGTCCGGTGGGGACGATGGGTACACCTTGGATCAGCCAGTCTCCAGGAACAGGCGTTGACGCCTATCGAACGTCGTGTTCGCCTCCTGGGCGATCTCGCGGATGACGTCGATCGTCGCCTCCAATCCCTCTCCCTCGGATATTGCGGCCTGCAAGTGATCGTTTGCCGTGTCCAGTCGCTCAACGTACTCGAACAGGGCGGCATCGAAATCGTAGAGCTGCTTCAGCTCAGCCTCTCGGATCTTGACTGCAGCGAAGAGCCCTGCATAGCCGTAGCTGGCGAAGAGCACCCGATCGGCAAACGTCTTGAGCTGGGTGACGGCGCTCTCCATTTCCCCGACCAGATCAAGCCGCCCATGCCTGATCAGACTCTTCTGGGCGGCGTCCATACGGCGCCTCTGGGCGTTGAGCTGGTCTGCCAGGGTCTCACGGAGCAGCTTGTCGGCCTGGCGCCGCTTCTGGCGCTGCTGATAGCCGCTCCAACCGGGGATCTTGTCGATCAACCGCTCCACGCTCGATAACTGTCCTTCTACTCTGTCGTGAATGTCTGCCATGTCTGAACTCCTCCTAAGCCAGTCTCTATGCACTTGCCAGGCTGCTGGTGGCGCACAACCCCCCCAGTCTGGGCCATTACCCGGGATCAGTCGGTGAGGAAGATCTCCGCCCCGCAGTAGGGACACTTGACGACGCCCTTCCCGGCCAGTCGCAGCTCGCCCCCGCAGTTGGGGCACCGGTTGTTGCCCCGCATCTGGCTTGCGTCCCGAGAGTAGAGGGTCCCCTGATCCCAGTTGATGTACCCGGCGAATAGATCCTTGTCCACCAGGGCGTAGATCCAGTTCTTCACCTGATCGCGATTCACGTCCAACTCGATGGCTGCGTCAAAGATGGACACCTGGCCCTGGGCTTGGATCATCCCGAGTAGCCTCTGCTGCTTCTCAACCTGTGCCATCTGGGCGGCCTCCCGCTGACCGCGGACGAACAGGAACACCCCTGCTCCGACAGCCGGCGCCGCCAGGATGAAGGCGAAGGCCCCACCCAATAGGGCCCCGGTAAGCGCCAGCGTTCTTTGCGGGCCAACGGCGCTGGCGAGCAGCCAGGCCCCAGAAACGACACATATGCCCACGCCGATGACGATAAGGATGATCCCAATGGTCTTCCCTGTGTTCATACTCGCCTATCTCCTCGTTGTTGGATCGTCGTTGAACCCGTCTCTAGCCGAAGCCGCCCCCTCCGCCTCCGCCTCCTCCACCTCCGCCTCCACCCCCGCCGGAGAAGCCGCCTCCACCCCCGCCGGAGCTACTGGGCCGGCTACTCAGCGTGCTGCCCGCCGAGTTCAGCATAGCCGTCAGTCCGTCGGACATGGATTGCAGGCCCCCGGACAAGCTGTCGGACATCGTCTGCAGCGAGGGTGCTGAGCCTGTCGGTTCCGCGGCCCGCCCCATGCCCGGGGGACGAGACCCGCCGGTACGCGCGGGTCGGGGCGCCGGCAGGTACCAGGGGGGGACCGGAACTGCCGTCCGCTCGGCCCGGGAAAACTTGCGCACCCAATCCCCGTCAATGCCGAACGCGACGGCATATGGCAGGTACTGCTCGAATTGGTCGGTCGCCTCTGTGAGCTCAGTATAGTTTTCGATGTCCCTCAAGTACCGTTCGAAGGCTTCCCAGCGAGCGGCCTGCTCCGATCCTTCGTGAGTCTTCGAGGGCATAAACTGCCCCACGATGACGAGACCGACGGCGGTGACCCCTATGCCCACAAAGGGGCAGAATATGCTCTGCGCGTACTGAGAGAGGGCGCCTATGGTCAGGAGCCCGGCCCCGAACGTCACGACTAGCAGCCCAATGCCCAGCGTGGCGTAGCGACGTCGGACTTTGTCTGGACTCGCCGTGAAATAGCCGCGTTCCACGGTCTGATCATAGAGCTGACGGCGGATGGCGGGTAGAGCCCGATAAAAGCTGTTGCGCAGGTCCGACATGCGTCGGGACCGAGAGCCATCGAACAGATCGATCAGGAGCTGGCGTTCGTAGTCCAGTAGATCACTCGCATCTCTCTCGGTACGCTGAAAGGTGAAGTCATAATCGCGCTGACCAAAGAAGCCCTTGTCGCGGCTCTCCTCAATCACCAGGTAGCCACGGCGAGCCAGGTCCACGATGGTGGCGATGACATCCTCCATGTCGGCTTTCTCGTCGACGAGGGTGCCCGCCACGCCGGGCGGGTCATCCGACGGTGGGCCGGACAGATACTCGGCCGGCAGCGAGACCTCGAGGTCACGCCCACGGGTGTACCACATCACCACCAGCAGCAGCGGACCGCCGAGGAGGAACAGGACGCCGAGAGCGCCCAGGCCGAGATTTGCCAGGGGCCGGAATCTCTCGTCCCATGCTACCATGCGGTCGTCCGCCGCTTGCCAGCTGGGCGCCGACCCTCCTACGATGCCGTGGGGAAACTGAACCCGGACTTCAAACTCCTGTCCCGACGGTATTCTCTCCTCAGCCGTAAAGACAACGGTATCGGTGCCAATCCCGGCAATCGTGGCGTCGGTGTCGTAGGCCGCGACCGGGGCAGCCGTCGCTTCCCCCGGCAACCGCACCGTGACCGTGGAATCCAGCACGGGGAAATCGCGATCGGCATAAACCGCCTTCCAGTAGAGCTGGTCTCCATCCTCGTAGTAGCGCAGTCCCCCCTCCACGGTGTACCGCAGGATGAACGTGTGTCGCGAGCTTGACGTCTGCGGGAAGTTCCACCTGATCTGCAACTCTCGATCCGCAGTGGTGGTCCGATAGGTGTAGTCCCCCCCGGTGCCTGGTTCGTACCGACGGTCGCCTTCCCACACCTCAACGTTCGTGATACTCTCAACGCGATCGAGAGGGATGTTCCGGTATCCGAACCTGAACGTCCCGCGGGTAAAGGCGATCTGCTGGATCTCCTCGACCTCGAACGCGCCCGTTTCAAGGACCCGGATGTTGACATCGAACCGTTCCCAGTGGAGGCTCTGGGCCTGAGCGTGGGCGCTGCCCGCGACGGCGAGGACCATCAAGAGGGTGATCAGTATGACAGAAACCGAATATGTGCGCTTCATTCTCCAGTGCTCCTTAACAGCGGGTCCTCTGCCCCGGATGACATCCCTGAACCGTTCGGGGCGCTATTGCCCTGCCACGAAACAGATTCTGCAGCGAGGCGGCATTATAGCGCACAACCGCGATACCAGCCACTGCGTGCACTCGCTCTGTCCAGGCTGGGCAGTGCGACCGACCCCTGACGGGGTCGGTCTCGACGGCGGGCAGTCCGGGGCTGGACGATCGGCTGACAGGGTCGCCGTGGCGCTACTTGCTGTGGACGCGGATGAAATGAGAGAGAGAACGATCATAGGTGCGTTCGGCGGCGGCCGGAAACAGGCATCCTGGCAGTTCCTTGTGGCCCCAGTGATAGGCGATACACTCGCAACACTTACCCTTGCGCGAACAAGGCTCGTAGGTGCAGGTGCAGTCGGCTCGGTTTTCCTCAATCGTGCATTCCATTAGGTTTTCCTCCGTGAGTAGATGTATGCAGGGCTGAGAAGTGATGGCTTCAATGCCGGGAAGTATACCATGAAACGAGCCATAACAAAAGACCCCCGGCCGGAGCCGGCGGTCTGATGCGGTTTCTGAGCGGAGGCCGATAGAGAGGCGCATCCTCCGCCGTCCTGGGTAGGGTAAGACTGGGATCCCGCGCAGATGCTGCGCAGTAAGGCTACATCCGCTGTTCCACGTAATCTACAGCCTGCCCGACCGTCTCAATCTCCTGCGCCTCCTCATCGGAGATGGCTCCACCAAAGGTGTCCTCGAACTCCATAATCAGCTCGACGAGGTCGAGGGAGTCAGCTCCCAGGTCCTCTCGGAAGCTAGCCTCGCGGGTCACCTCTTCCGGCTTTACGCCCAATAGGTCGACGATGATCTTCTGGATGTCCGTGAATGTATCTGCCATCGCACTGCCTCCTCTTTGGTTCTCGAGTCTCGAATCTGCGCTATTCTACCCCCGGCACCAAGCTTGTCAACCTCCAGCTGGGGAGTACTCGGTTGACAACCCAGGGACACGCGGGTAACATGCCGATGATTGTAACACGCAGTAGCCCCACTGGTTACGGTCGAAGCTTCCATGCAAGAACATCACCAGGATCGCAAGTCTGAGCACATACGCATCAACCTGGAGGAGGATGTCGCGTTTCGGCGTCTATCCGCCGGCTTCGAGCGCTACCGATTCGTCCATTCCGCCCTGCCCGATATCGATCTGAAGGATATCGACACCACTACTGATCTTCTCGACCGGCAGCTTGCGGCCCCCCTCCTGATCTCTGCCATGACCGGCGGAACGCCGGAGGCCAGCGTCATCAACAGGCGCCTGGCGGAGGCCGCCCAGGAGGCAGGAATCGGTATGGGCCTGGGCTCACAGCGGGCGGCGGTCGAAGACCGGGCTCTGGAGCACACCTACCAGGTGCGGAAAGTGGCGCCGGACATCCTCCTGCTTGCCAATCTTGGCGCGGTGCAACTCAACTGCGGCTATGATGTGGATGAATGTCGGCGTGCCGTGGAGATGGTCGAAGCCGATGCTCTGGTCTTGCATCTCAACCCGCTGCAGGAGGCACTGCAGCCTGAGGGAGATACGGCTTTTGGCGGCCTGCTCTCCAGGATCGAGAAGGTGTGTCGCGCCCTGGACGTGCCCGTGGTGGCCAAAGAAGTGGGGTGGGGCATTTCGGGGGATGTGGCGCGCCTGCTGGCAGAGGCGGGGGTCTCGGCTATCGACGTTGCAGGCTCCGGTGGAAGCTCCTGGAGCCAGGTCGAGAAGCATCGGGCGCGTACGCAGCATCAACGGGATGTGGCGACCGGCTTCGCAGACTGGGGGATTCCAACGGTGGACAGCCTCTTGATGGTGCGGCGCGCGGCACCGGAGCTACCCGTTATCGCCAGCGGCGGGATTCGGAGCGGAATCGAGATCGCAAAAGCCATCGCCCTCGGGGCCGTGGCTTGCGGTGTTGCGGGACCCTTCTTGCGAGCCGCTGCTGAATCGACGGGTGCTGTAGCCGAGTTGGTAAGAGTCCTGATCGACCAGCTGCGTATAGCGATGTTCGCGACAGGGGCCAGAGACAGGACGGCGCTGATGGCGCTCCCGTTGTGGGAGGCAAGGACGCCCGAGGCTGGGAAGGCAGATACCCGGGAGCGCGTCGATGGCCCTTGAGACTCAGATGAGCCATTACCGGGATGTGCTGGAGGAGGATATGCGCACCGTGGTCCACGAAGGGCGGCGTGGTGAGCGGGATCTCTTCCAGATGCTCCGTTACCACCTGGGCTGGATCGATGCTGCGTTCGAACCGTGCGCTGCACGATCCGGCAAGCTGGTTCGCCCCACGCTGTGCTTATTGTGGTGTGACGGGTGTGGGGAGGATTGGACCCGTGCAGTACCGGCGGCTACGGCCATCGAGCTGCTGCACAACTTCAGCTTGATCCACGACGACATCGAGGATCGGGATGAGATGCGCCGTGGGCGGCCCACCCTCTGGTCGATCTGGGGTGAGGCTCAGGCGATCAACGGTGGTGACACCCTGTTTGCCCTTGCCCAGCTGGCGCTTCTGCGACTCGAGGAACGTGGGGTTGCCCCAATGGTCGTTTTGGACGCTGTGCGGCTGTTCAATGAGACCAGTGTCGCCCTGACGGTCGGTCAGCATCTGGACATCGGATTCGAGCAAGATGACGCAGTCTCGGCCGAGGAGTACCTGGCGATGATCGAGGGCAAGACTGCCGCTCTGGTGGCTTGCGCGTGCGAGTTAGGGGCGTTGGTGGCAGGTGCGTCTACCGCCCAGCGCGGGCACGTCCATTCGTTTGGCCTCCATTTGGGCTTGGCCTTTCAGTTGGTGGACGATGTGTTAGGTATATGGGGCGATGAAGCAGTCACTGGCAAACCGGTCGGAGCTGACATCCGTCGGCGGAAGAAAACTCTGCCCATGATATACGGGTTGGAGCAGGGTGGCGAGCTGCGCCGGTTGATGTCCCGGGAGCGAATCTCCGACGCTGAAGTGGGGCGCGTTCGCTACTTGTTGGACGACGTGGGGAGCCGGGAGTACACTGAGGAGTTGGCGCGCGTCCACCACGAAGCCGCGCTGGATGCCCTGGCGCAGGCGGACCTGAGCGGAGCGGCAGCCGCGGCGTTGGGCGAGCTATCCGGCAAGCTGCTCAAGCGCCGGCGTTGACTACTTGCTGGCGAGGATCACCAAGCGGGGCGCATCGAGAGTGAGCTCGCGTCCGTCCAGAGCGCCATAGACCGCGTCCACTGTTAGACCGGCCTTCATCACCATCCGCGTCAACTCGGTGGGGCGTACATTCGCATAGTGTACGCATGGTGCTCCCGGCTGCCTTCGGGCTGAATCAAGGTGACCGTCGTGTCGCTGCGCCCGCTCACCAGGTCCCACTCCCGTTCCTCGAGGATCACTGTGTCCCCGCTCCCCAGGTGCCACGATTGTGGCTCGAAATTCCGAGCCAGCCAGCCGTGATGAACCGTGTCTATAGGGAATCGCCCGCCCGGCTTGAGCGCTTTGTGCACCTGATGACCCACTCTCTGATCTTCCTCATCGCTCTCCAAGTGGCCGAAAGCGGAGAATGTGCTGATGACCGCGTCGAACCTGTCCTCGAAGGGCATCCGTCGCATATCATTGTGCACCAGGTCCAGGGATACGCCTGCGTCAGCTGCCTCGGCTTCGGCCTTCTTGAGGAAGAAGGTGCTTAGATCCTGGCCGGTGACGCAGTACCCCCGTCTGGCCAACGGGATAGCGTGCCGGCCGGTACCGCAGCACAGGTCGAGGATCTCGCTCTCTGGCGGCAGCGACAGCAACTCAACAATCTGCTTGACTTCTCGGCCAATCCGTTCCGCTGTGAGGAATCGACCGTAGATGCGAAGGTAGTTCTCACTGAAGAGCCTGGCGTACCATGTCTGGTCTGTTACTTCGACCTCCTAGAGTTGGTCCAAGCGGGCGATGAGCAGCGGAACCAGCATCTCCTCAGGCGTCAGGCTCCCGTGATGGCCGCGGAGGGTATGCCCACCGTTCTTCCTCGGACGACTGGACAGCCGCGCCTTGTGCTTCGCCAGCAGGATCATGTCACCTAGCCGTGCCCGGCCCCTGACGGTGAGCTCGTCTCGGTGGCCCCACAGCCCAGCCTCCAGAGCACGGTCCGTCTCGAGGAGGGCGAACTGCTGCTCCAAGTGCTCCGCCACGTAGGCCCGGAGATCGCGTTCTCGGCCCGGTCGCACGTACAGGTAAGCGGCTCGGGATTCCCCTGCGGGTGGAAGGAGCAAGTTGTCGCTGAGGTGGGGATGCTCCGGCAAGTGGACCACCTGGTCGGAGGGCGTGGCGATCTGGCCGTGATCAGCAGTGACGATCAGTACCGTGGACCTCCGCGTATCCTCGGCGAGTGTCGAGATGAAATCCTGCTCCAGCGACCGGCTGAAATGGAGCAGTGCAGAGTCCACGTACTCGTTGTCGGTGCCATAGACGTGGGCGGTATCGTCGATGCCACTCCAGTAGACGTCTACGAACAGCGGTTGACCGGGCGCCCGCTCTGTCAGGGTGTGGTGTAGGTTGATCCACAGGTCGCTGAGATGGAGGTATCCGCGGAGATCATCTACCCCCTTAAGGAGGATCCGCGTCAGAGTGCTGGCGACGAAGTGGAGGCGGGTGTGTACCACCGTTTCAATGCTGGCGGCTGCCAGTTTCTCCGCTAGGCTGGGAGCAGTTATGAAGCCGTCGGGGTCCCATCCCCAGCTCTCCAGGCTGCCGGCGACCGTGTGTGCTGCCGGAGCCAGCTTGAGCATGTTCGCAAGCACCCCCTGGCGGGAGAGGAGCAGGTTGGTTCCCAGGAATCCGTGACCCAGTGGGCTCCTGCCAGTTCGGATTGAGCTGAGGGCCGAGACCGTGGTAGAGGGAAAGACGGAGGTCAGGGGAAACAACCGCCCACGGCGAGCTAGGCGGCTGAACAGAGTCGTCTGGTCAGCGATATGCTCTTTGAACTGTAGGTAGCCTACTGCGTCGAGGAGGAGCAGAACGACGCACTCCACTCTTTCGGTCAGGTCGGACCAGATGTACTGAGGTAGCGGGGGGCTGGTTCCGTCCGGCTCCAGGCCGAACAGTCGGACGATCGTCGGAGCGATGTTCGCGATGGAGAGCCCGCCGTAGTCCGGCAGGACGAAATGGTCTGGCAGGTCGGGAGCGGGCCGGTCGCGAAGCCGGCGCTCCATCTCGGCAGCCGGGATGGTCTCCTGTTCTGGCATCAGGTGTCGTGCCCGTCCTGTGGCCGAAGATCTGAGGCCCCGGCGGCAGGCACGCTGTGGCCGAGCCGGTGGAGGACGTGGCTCAGATCAACCGGCAGGGGTGCCTCGAAGCACATCTCTTCCCCCGTTTCAGGGTGCGCGAGGATGAGACGAGACGCGTGCAGAAAATGACGATCCTTCAGCAGCGGCTCGCGGCGGCGTCCGTACACAGTGTCGCCTACGATCGGGTGGCCGAGCCAGGAAAGGTGCACCCGCACCTGGTGTGTCCGGCCCGTGTACGGGCGAGCCTCCAGTAGCGTGTGTTTGGGGAAGAGGCGGATGACACGGTACCGGGTTCGGCTGTATCTCCCTTCCGGGGTCGGGGCCATCTTCTGCCGGTCGTTTGGATCTCGCCCCAGGGGCACCTCAATAATACCCTCCGGAGGTTGAACCCGGTCGTTGACCAGCGCCAGATACGCCTTCCGGACAGCGCGTTTCCGGAATTGCTCCTGGAGCTCCTCAAGCGCCGCCTCGGTCTTGGCAATCACCATCACACCGGACGTCTCCTTATCGAGACGATGCACGATTCCGGCCCGATCGGGGCGCCCAACATCGGCAATGGGCGGATGGTGGGCCAGCAGGGCATTGACCAATGTGCCCCTGGGATGGCCTGGCCCCGGATGCACTACCAGGCCAGCGGGCTTGTTGACCGCCAGCAGATGGGGGTCCTCATAGAGGATATCCAGGGACATATCCTCCGGGACGAGGGACGGCTCCGGGTCGTCGGTGGGGAGAACGATGATTACCCTCTCCCCCAGCTCGACTCGATACGCCGGCTTGCGGGGCCTACCGTCAACTTGGACCTGCCCGGCTTCGATCAAGCGCTTTCCCTCGGTGCGGCTGAGGTCGGGGACGCGGTCACGCAAGACCTTGTCTAACCGTCTACCGGGCTTTTCGACGACGAAGGTGAATGCAGAAGAATCGGGTATCCGGGGTGGGGCGGACTCAGTCATCCTCGGCGGTCACCAGGGACGCGCTGCGAGGACCCTCGTGTGATTCCTCCTGGAGCAAGAGGAGGAGTAGGAGAGTAACGCCGCCGACGATGGATGCATCGGCCAGGTTGAAGACCGGCCATCGTTGGAGCGGCCAGAAGCTGAGATCGACGAAGTCGACGACAACCCCGCCGAAGAGGAGCCGATCGACGAGGTTTCCTGCGGCGCCCCCCAGCTGTAGACCGAGGGCAAGGTGGATGGACCAGTCATCGTGGGCGAACTGAAACGAATACCAGAGCAGAGCCGCGACGGCTATCCCACCGACCACGACGAAGAACTGGCCGATGTTGGGAAAAAGGCCGAACGCAACCCCGCTGTTGGTCACATACGTAATGCGAAACACGGGGGACAGCCAGGGGGACAAGCTTACCGACTGTCCCTCTATGAGGCTAGTTCTGACGATCTGTTTGGTGGCCTGGTCCGCGAGCAGAACCAGCGCTGCCGCTCCCCAGAGGAGCGGCGACACGCGCTTCTGTTCACTCACCTAGGCAGCGCTCGGTATTCGTGTTGCGCCTGACAATCGAGGCAGTAGACTGCCTGTGGAAGCGCCTCCAGGCGGGCACGGTCGATCCTGCCGCCACAGTCCTCACAGATGCCGTAGGTTCCGTTGTCGAGTTTCCCGAGAGCTTCGCCCACCCTCTTTAGCGAGAGCTCCACACGGCGACGGATGCCCATATCGACGGTCTGCTTGAACGCTTCGCTCCCGTCATCGGCCATGTGGTTCCCGTAACCCACACCCTCGTATTCCTCGTTCTCAAGCTGCTCCAGCTGTTCCCGAAGCTCCTGTTGTTCGGTCAGCAACTCACGTCTCGCTCTATCATATGAGAAAGGCATTCTTCCCCCCTTCTTCCCTGACAACGTCTTTGACCCGTACCGTCATCGTCACGCTTAGTAAGACATCATATTGTACACAGGTGGCCCCCCTTGGCAAGGTTACCAACCAGTGGATGACACTCAGGCTACGCTTTCCGGAGGCCAAGCCGGAGCGAGTACCCTTCTACTTCTTCTTCAGCAAGGGCATCCACCCTGTCCTCGCTCGGGGCGCCGGGCCTGAGTTCGATGCTCAGCGTCTCGGCGGCGACGTAATCGCCCCACGCCTCAATCGCGTCGGCGAGCTCTTCGTCGGCCTCATAGGTGGTGATGATGCGATCGTCGAGCTCGAAACTGGCCTCCTTGCGCAGGCTCTGCACACGGCGCACCACGTCCCGAGCCAGCCCCTCCGCAATGAGGTCCTGGGTGAGCTCAACGTCGACTGCCACGGTCACCCCGTACTCTGCTGCCACGGCCAGACCCTCCCGGGGCTCTTCCCGGATCAGGACCTCGTCAGGTTCGAGTTGGACGGCCTCGCCCGCGATATCCACCTGAACGCGGAGGCCGGCTTGCAGCCGATCGACGGCGCGGCGCGGCTCGTCAATCGACTCGAGAGCCGCCTTCACCGCCGGGAACTGATCCCGAAACCGGGGTCCCAGTCGCTGGCTGTCGGGCAAGACCCGATACGTCATCAGATCGCCCATATCACGGACGAACACAACCTCCTTGACGTTCAGTTCCTCTTGCACCAGGCCGGCCAGCTCGCCGTCCAGCCTATCCACCCCGGTCTCGAGATGTACCAGGGCGCGACCCAGTGGTTGTCGCAACTTGATGCCTTGGCTGTTTCGCGCCGAGTGGCCTTGGGTGACGATCGCCCGAGCCAGCCTCATCTGGGCCAGGAGGTGTTCATCCACCACGGTCAGGTCAGCCGCCGGCCACAGGGTATGATGAACGCTCTGCGGCGCGCTATCATCCACAGAGCGCACGAGGTTCTGGTACATCGCTTCGGTGACGAAGGGCATGATGGGTGCCAGCAGCCGGATGAGGGAGGTCAGGACGCCGTAGAGCGTGGCGTACGCGGCGTTCTTGTCGGCGTCCTGCTCGCTCCTCCAGAAACGGCGCCGACTACGCCGGATGTACCAGTTAGAGAGATCATCCAGGAACTCCTCAGCTGCCATGGTGACTGCATAGGCGTCGTAGTTCTCCAGCCGCTCACCCGCCTTCGCCATCAGCTGGTGCAGCCGCGCCAACATCCAGCGATCGAGAAGGGGCGCCTCGTCAGGCACAATCTCGTCCCAGCGGCCCTCGGGCTCCCACCCGTCGATGGTGGCATAAGTGATGAAGAAGTCATACACGTTCCAGAATGGGATGACGAACTGGCGGCGGACCTCGTCGGCTCTGCTGTAGCCGAAGAGCAGATTCTTCTCCGGTTTGTGGGAGCAGTACAACCAGCGCATCACGTCGACGCCCATCTCGTCCGCCGCTTCGTTGAACTCAATCGCGTTTCCCCAGGACTTATGCATCTCGCGGCCGTCCTCGTCGAGGAGGAGCGCGTAGGAGAAGCAAGTCTTGAAGGGAGGCGAGTTATCAAGGACGGTCGCCATGGCCAGCAGACTGTAGAACCAGTTCCTGAACTGCCCCGGGAACGATTCGCTAATCCAGTCGGCCGGATACCAGCGGCGCCAGTACTCGCGGTCAGTCCGGTAACGCAATGTACTAAAACTGACGATGCCGGCGTCCAGCCAGGGATTCCCGACATCCGGGATGCGATTCACCTCGGCTCCACATTCGGCGCACGCGATCCGCACCGCGTCGATCCATGGCTTGTGGGGCGTGTGACCCGCAAACGCATCCCAGCCGGCCACCGCGCGTTCCTGCAGTTCCTGCTCGTCGCCGATCACCTCGAAGTGGCCACACTGGTGGCACTCCCAGATGGGCAGAGCGAGTCCCCAGTACCGTTTCTTGCTGATCATCCAGTCGTGCATATTGCGAAGCCAGTCGAGCTCTCGGTCGAGCCCGAACGACGGGATCCATCGGATCTGTCTGGTGACATCCATGATGTCGTAGCGGAGTTCGTCCATCGATATGAACCACTCGTCGACCAGGCGGAAGACCAGTTCGGTGGTGCAGCGCCAGCAGACGGGATAGCGGTGGGTGTAGTCGGCGACTTCGTAGAGCAACTCCTTCTCGCGCAGGCTGCCGAAGATGCGCTCCGGGCTGTCGGCAACGTCGGTCCCGGTGAACGGGCCGAAGCCCTCGACGAAGATCCCTTCTTCGTCAAGCGGGGCAATGGAGGGCAGCCCC